>JBATYG010000195.1:0-17665 GCA_049673945.1 Occallatibacter sp. | reverse complement strand
TGTCAGTGGGATCGACGGTTGTAAAGAACCCGAGATCAGGCACGCCATCGAGACCGTTGCCTACTCCGGGCACATTGATCGATCCGCCATAGGTTGGATCCTGCGAGCCTAGAGCCGAGGTAAGCGGCGAGCCCACGTCGAGACCCTGAGTAGTGGTGGCGCAATTGACGCCTTCGACGAGGCCGATCTGCGCGCAGGTGCGCTGGATGAGGCCGCTTGAAGCCACACCTACTCCCGGGTGGGTGAGATATTTTTCGGCGATGCTGCTCGACGGCACCATTGACTGATCGAACTGCGTCGTCTCATACCATCCCTGCGCGGTTGCGCTGGCGGAGTAAGGACTGGTTTCGTAGTTAAAGAAGGCGAAGATTCGGTCTTTCCAAATCGGCCCGCCAAGGCTGCCGCCGTAGTTATTGAAGCGCGACTCGTCGCGATTCAATCCGCGCGAGGCCGGATTGCCGGGGACTTCGGAGCCGACGCCGTTCCAGCGCTGATAGGCGTTGAGCCCGGGTCGCGAAGCTTTGAAGAAGAGGCTGCCATGCAGGTTGTTGGTGCCGCTCTTCGATGTGACCTCAATCTGGCCGCCGCTGAAACGGCCAACCTCCGCGTCGTAACTGTTCGACACAATCTTCACGTCCTGCACGGAGTCTTCGCTGGGGGTGATGACCGACGTTCCGCCCCAGACCGCGCTTACTGTGCTGATTCCATCGATGCTGATGCTGTTGGTTTCATACTGGCCGCCGCGTGTCTGAATCTGCGGGCCGTTCTCGGTCTGAAAGATGCCGGCCTGCTGCGTACCGGAGCCGCCCGGTCCCTGGTTGCCGGGGTTCGTCCGGGTACCGCCTCCGCTGGCCTGCGCACCGTCGCCAAAGACGCCCGGAGTGAGCTGCGCCAGCTGGAAGACGTCGCGGTTGAAGGAGGGCAGATGCTGAATCTGTTCACTGCTGATGGTGGCGCTAACGGTTGCCGTGCCGGTATCAAGCAGAGGTGCGGCCGAGCCGTTGACGGTGACGGTCTGCTGCTCGTTGCCTAACTCGAGCTGCATATTCAGAACATTGGGCTGCTCCGGAATGAGAACAACCTGCCCGACACTTTTCTTCTTGAAGCCCTCGGCCTCTGCCGTGAGGCTGAAATGATTAGGAGGAAGAGCACTGAAGATGAATAGCCCGGTTGGACCCGACGTCGTGGTGCGCATTTGATTTGTGTCTTTATCGAGCAGATTAACGGTAGCGCCGGGAATAACTGCGCCGGTCTGGTCGGTGATGGTGCCGCCGAGTGAAGCGCGGAATTGCGCGTTTGCAAATTGTGACGGTAGCAGAAAGAGCGCGGGGATCAGGACGAGCCACCACGCGATTGTGTTTCTGCCCTTTCTGGTTTGACTTGTTACGAGAGAAGCCATCCATTCTGTAGAGATCGCCATACATAGCCTCCACGCAGGTTATGCACGACCGGCCAGCTTGCTCGAGCGGCGCGTACACTCCAAGGCGATCAATCACGCATTGCGCGAATCACGCATTGCGCGCAATGACCCCAGGAACCCGCGGATGATCGGCGCGCGCACCTAGCCGAAGAACTTAAAAAACGCGCTGCCGGAGAGTTTAGATGCGTGGCGAAGCAGAGAGTAAGCGGATAGAACGCAAGCACTGTTAATGGGGCCACATCCAGAACGCGGCCGACTTGCTCCCCTTTTGGGTGAGAGCGGAGTCTAAATAAACCTGACAGGATCGATCGAGGGCGGCTACCGCGTCGAGCCCGAGGCATCTTCCGGCAACATCTGATAGCTCACAAAGGCAAAATGCATTCCATCGGGAGCCCAGTCGGGAACGTTGTCTGTCCCCGAGCCACCGACGATGTTGACCAGCACTCGAACTTTGTTGTCGGCGATGTTCAGGATGCGAAGAGCGATATCCTTGTTTGCCGGATGACCGGTCACGTCCTTCGGATAAGACAGGATGAGGATCGACTTTCCGTCGGGCGAGGGGTGCGGGGTCCAATTGTTGAACTCGTCCGATGTGATCTGCCGCGGGTCTGAGCCATCGGCATTCATGCACCAGATCTGCATGGAGCCGCTGCGGTCAGAGTTGAAGTAAATATGCCTGCCATCGGCTGAGTAATCCGGATCGTCGCTGATTCCGCTGCCGGTGGTGAGAGGCTTCTCTTCGCCGCCTTCAACCGGAATGGCATAGATATTTCCCGCGCCATGGCTCGGACGCGTGAAGGCGATCGTTTTGCCGTCGGGCGACCAGCTGTGAAAGAACGACCAGGGATTCTCAGTGAGGAGCCGGGGCTCTCCGCCAGCGGCAGGCACGATGTAGACACGTATCTCCGGCTTGCCTGGCATGCTGCAACTGATTGCGAGCCACTTGCCATCGGGGGAGAGGCCGTGGCTGCCGGTGCAGTGCGTCGCGGCGCCAACATCGATGGGTGTGGCACTGCCGCCTTCAGCGGGAATGGTGAACATGCCGCCTTCCCGATCGAAGATGAGCGACTTGCCATCGCGGGTCCAGTTAGGTGCTTCCATGTGGCCCTTGTCGGTGAGGACAACCAGCGCGCGGCGGAAGTTGTCTTCGATGCCGATGGTCTGGAGGGTGCCGTAGAGACTGAGCTGCGCCGACGGCGCGGCGGGCGCGGTGAGCGGCGCGAGTTCCACATTGGAGAAGGCGGCTGTTTCAACGGCGTCCTTATTGTGTGAGCAAACTCCAAGTCCCGCATAAAAAGGATCGGCGAAGTGCAGCTTGATGGATGCGCCCACCTGGTGCAGGGGCTCGCCGTGACTGCTGAGGAAGAGGGTGATGACGTCGCCGCGCTTTTCGAGGCGCAGCCGGCTGGGTGCTTCGATGTTGAGCTCGATGTCCTGCGTGGTGGCGCCGACGGTGCGCCGGTATTGCAGTGCTGTCATACCCGAGCCATGCAGCGCGGCATCGGCGTAGACGCCATCGGCATCGAGCGCCTGGCGAAAGATGAGCGCGGCCTTGCGGTGCTCATTGGGATTCCCCGCTGACGACGGAAAGGCAATATCGGCCGTGAGCACGAGGTCGCCGCTGACCTTCTTCCACACGAAGTGAAACGCGTCCGTGGTCGACCACATGTTTGCGCCGGCAGAGGTCACGGTGTAGACATGCGTTGCCGGATCGAAGACGGCAGTGCCCGGGGGCGTCACGCTGCCCAAGTCTGACTGGCCTTCAAAGATGCCCAGGGAGCCGGGTTCTTGTGCGGGGGCCAGGGCGATGACGGCGAACAAACCTAAGATGAGGCCGAGCAGGAGAGCGAAGCGGCGTGCCATTCTTTCCTCCAGTGAACCCTTTTACTACAAAGGCCCACCAGGAGGAGAGCGAAATGCGCGTCAGGCCGCTTTGCTTGAGTTGGTGGCGATCGGCGCGAACTCCTGAAGGCGCGCCTTCATGATGCTTTTGCTGGTCGGCACCTCGTGCAGCAGCAGCTCTGCGGATTGCACGAGGGGGTTGGAGTGGAACCAGCGCTGCACAACGTTGTCGCACAGCAGATTGACTACGGCGAGCAGCGACATGCCGTGGTGGTGGGCCATCCACTCGCGCGTGAGCGTTGGCTTGCGCAGCGAGCCGATGAAGTCCGCCGACTCGTAAAAGCCGTAGTCGCCCACCCAGCCGGAGGATTCCATGCGGCGCAGATTGTGGAGAGCTTCACGGGAGTCGACGGCGAGCGCGAGGAAGGTGGCATAGGGCGCGACGACCGGCCCGGCCTCAGCCTCGAACCACAGCGCGATCTGCGGAATGCCGTAGGCGTGATAGTGATAGTGGCCGGCGTCGTCCTCGCGCGCGGAGCCCGACTCGGAGATTCCCCACGGAATGCCGAGCGAACGCGCGAAGGCGCGCTGCACCGCGACGACGGCAACCTGCGTGCGCGAGATCAGCGTGTTGGGAAAGCTGCGCATCCACAGCGCCGGCATCAAGTATTCGAACATCGTGCCGGTCCATGAGAGAAGCAGGTACTGACCGAAGGCGTTGGCGTAGTCGCGCGCAAGCTTGAACCAACTTTCCTGGCGGAGATCGCCGCGGGCGACGGCGAGAAACGTGGCGATGCGCGCCTCCGATGCGAGCATGTCGTAGCAGGCTTCGTGCGTCTTCTGCTTGCTCATCTCGTAACCGATCGAGAGGATCTGACGGCCAGGATCGACAAGGAACCCAAACTCGGTGTCGTTGGCGAGCTCTTCGGACTGCCGCGCGATGGTGGTGAGGTCGGCAACAAGCTTGCGGAGATTCCCGATCGCCTTTGCCAGCGATTCGCGAAATTCTTCTGCAACAGGAAGTATCTGCGGATCGCTGCTGAGGGTGTTCCAGGCGCGAGCGACGCGGCTATCGAGATCGACCGCGAAGGCGATCGCTTCCTGCGGCGAAAACCCGCCTGGCTTTTCAGCAGCGATGATCGGCGGCAGCGCGCGGAGCTGCGCATACTCGGGCAGCATCCAGGGAAGATAGGCGGAGACGAGGTTGCGGAGCGCGAGAATGCGATGGTGCGTCTCGGTGAGCCACCATGTGTCCTTAACTGAGTCCTTGACTGTGTCCTTCGCCGGATCTTTCACCCCGGCCCCGGGATCACCTGCGGCAGCGGAGAGTGTTTCCTCGGCCCTGGGAAGCCATTCAATCCACTCTGCCAACGTGGCCGCGTGCGAGGGTGGAGCGAGGGGATGCCTGCCGGGTAGCCTGCTCTGCGCGAGCAGCAGGTTCCAGTGCGCGCGAATGCCAGAAAGCTGCGCGTCCGCGAGCAGTGGGCGCTCGAGCAGATCGAGGGCTCCGGCATGCAGCGTAAACAGCGACGCGACGAAGTTGCCGCTATCGACCGAGGAGACGAAGGAGTCGGCGACGAGCGGCTTCAGCGTTGCCGTGTCGTACCAGTTCAGCAGATGGCCGCGAAACTTTTCCAACCGGGCGATGGTGCCGAGGCTCTTCTGTGTGAGCGCAACGAACTCCGGCGCTGTGATGAAGCCGAGCTCGACCGCGGCCTGGCGCGCGTTGAGCAGCAGGCCCACGTTGGTGGGCGATACGCGGGCTGCTTCGAAGAGGCCCTTTTCCTCTACGTTGTCAGGGATGAGGTAGTTGTGCCGCTCTTCGCCGAACTGGTGAAAGTAGCGCCAGATGAGCAGTGCGTGACCCAGCAGATAGGCGCGGTCAGACGGCGAGAGGTGCTGATTCTGCTCCTGCGGCGGACGGTTGAGCCACGTCGTCATGGCGCCGGCGAGAGCCCACAGCAGCAGGATGGGCGCCGCGAAGTAAATCGCATGTCTATCTCGCGCGAGAAAGAAGACCGCCAAGGCGACCGCGATGGCGACCACGGGCAGAAGTGTGAGATAGCGATCGACGGGCGTGCTGCGGAGGCTCTTCGACTCAGACTGCGCGGCGGTTTCCCACTCGAGCAGCCGCTCGCCGGTGATGAAGCGCCGCACAAGCGAGCGCACGATGGCGTCGAAGGCGAGCAGCGTCTGATGCGGAATAAAGACAAGATTCAGCAGCACCACGAGCAGGCCGTGGCCGAATGCCGTGAAGGCCTCGCTCATGCTCACCTTGCGCTCGCTCGAAAAGGCGCGGCCAAAGGCAAAGATGAGCTGCACGAGCGTAGGCAGAACGAGGAGGAAGATCGGGACGATCGTCCAGTAGAGCGGGCTGCCGGGGAGACCGATCCAGCCGGCGATGAAGAGCGCCATCAGCGCGGGATCGAGCAGCGAACGGCGCAGGTTGTCGAAGATCTTCCAGCGCGAGATATACGAGATGGGATTGGGGCCAAGACGCCCGGCTTCGTCGGGCACCTGACCGAACATCCACTGCACGATCTGCCAGTCTCCGCGCACCCAGCGATGTTTGCGCCGGCTGTAGGCGCTGTAGTGCGATGGGTAGTCGTCGATGAGCTCCACGTCAGTGACCTGCCCGGCTCGCGCATAGGCGCCTTCGATGAGGTCGTGACTGAGCAGAGAGTTGCGCGGGAAGCGGCGGTCGAGCACGGCGTGCAGCGTAGAGATCTCGTAGATGCCCTTGCCGGTGAAGATGCCTTCGCGGAAGAGATCCTGATACGCATCGGAGATGGCACGGGTGTAAATGTCGAAGCCGCTCTGGCCGGAGTAGATGGCTGCCAGACGCGAGCGCGAGGCCGACTGCACTGCGATGCCGATGCGCGGCTGCAGAATTCCGTAGCCTTCAGTCACGATGCGGAGCCGGGGATGAATAACGGCCTGGTTGAGCGGATGCGCCATGGCGCCTATGAGCCGGGCAGCCGCGCCGCGCGGGAGCTGCGTGTCTGAATCGAGCGTGAGCACGTAGCGTGCATCCTTGAGAGCTTCGATTTTTCCCGCCTTGATGGGGAAAGCATCGAACTCGCCGGCGAGCAGCTTATTCAGGTCGAGCAGCTTACCGCGCTTGCGCTCCCAGCCCATCCACACTCCCTGACGGCGATTGAAGACGCGGTGGCGATGCAAGAGGAGAAAGTGCCCGTTCCTGGGCGAAGCATATTTCGCATTGAGCTCATCGATGAGGCGTATGGCGAGCTCTACCAGCGGATGCGAATCCTTGTCCCGTGGTTCGCTGACGGCGTCGGGCAGGTCAGTGAGCAGGGCGAAGTGAAGATTTGGATCCCGATTGGCGAGGAAGCGCACCTCGAGATCGGTGACGAGCTCCTGCACCTGCTCTTCATTCAGCAGCAGTGTGGGAACCGCGACAACCGTCGTGCAGCTTGAAGGAATGCCGTTGCTGAAATCCATCTTGGGCAGCGGCTCAGGATCGAAGATGGCGCTCACCGTGTTGTTGATGAGGTCGACCGCATCCTGGGTTGCGGGCACGGTGAGCAGCAGGAAAGCTATGATGAGCCCGATGAATCCCGATGAGTGAGGAAGCACCGGAAAAAGAATCGCAGCAATGAAGAAGATGCTCAGCAGCTGAATGCCGGTGATGTAAAAGTCTTCTGCATTCTCGGCAATGTATCGCCGCGTGCGATCGAGCATCGGCGGATGAAAATCGATGCGCTGCGCCAGCTCGGGGAACCCTTTGTCTACAAGGTAATAGCCCACGTGGGTGCGCCGCGCATGCATGCGCGGGTCCTCCCCGTCGCGTACGGAGGCTTCACTGGCGAGATCGAGCGCAATCTTCGCAACCTGAGGCTCGGAGCAATCGGAGTAGCGTGCAACAAAGGCCAAGCGCTTGCGATAAAGCTCGCGCGTCTCGAACTCCATCTTCGCGTATGTCTCGGAGGGATCCTGCCGCAGCGTCGCATCGAGCACAATGAGCGGCTCGATGAGGTAGACCCAGTCAGTATTGGTGATGGTGCGCAGGCTTTTGAGCCGGGTAGAGAGCCTTGGGTCGGCGATGGTGTCCGGCGAACGCAGCAGAGTGTTCGCTTCCGCGAGCAGCAGCTCAAGCAAGCAGAACTTGAGAAACGGCGCGATGTACCAGAGCTCGTCCACCGTAAAGGGCTCGCGAAGCTGCAATTCACGAACAAAGGCCGAGAGCGTGGGCCCGGTGAAGTTGCCGTCGACGGTTTCAAGATATTTTTTGGCAGCAAGAGCAACGCGCGGCTCATCGTTGCCGCTGACAACGACGCGGGGCAGGCGAGCCACCAGGCTGGGGCGATCGGAAACAGCGCTGACGGCGGCCCGCAGCAGCCGCGGATTGGCGCGCAGATCAAGCAGAGCGGAGTGATGGGGAATTTTGTTGTCCCCGGCTTCGGCCGCCGAGACTGGAAGCTGCGCGAGCTGCCCCTCAAGGCGCTTGAGGGAGTGACGCGCTGCTTCGACGCGCGTGGGAAAGTCGCCCTTCTTTTGAGGGCGCTGCACGATATCCCACATTTCAGCGGAATGCGCCGCGGCGCGTACGCGCTCAATGGCCGGATCGACCGGTGTTCGCTGGGAATCAAGAGTCTTTGTGGCTTCGCTCATTGTGTCTCATCTATAACTTGCGGCTTGCATTTCGAACATTCCCGCATAACGGCCGCCGAGCGCCATCAGCTGCGCGTGGCTGCCCTCTTCCACTAACTGCCCGGCTTCAAGAACGACGATGCGGTCGGCCATCTTCACGGTAGAAAAGCGATGCGATATCAGTAGCGCCATTTTGCCAAAGGTAAGCTCGGCGAAGCGCTGAAAGACTTCGAATTCACTGCGCGCGTCGAGTGCGGCGGTGGGCTCGTCGAGGATGAGAAGCTGGGCATCGCGCAGGTAGGCGCGCGCGAGCGCTATCTTTTGCCACTCGCCGCCGGAGAGATCGACGCCGCCCTCGAAACGCCGGCCGAGCATCTGGTCGAATCCGCCGGGCAGCTTTGCGATCACACCCTCGGCCAGACTCTTATCGGCTGCGTACTCAATCTCTTCAGGCGTGTGGGGAACCTCGATCCGGCCCACCGCTATGTTCTCACGCGCTGTCATCTCGTAGCGCATAAAGTCCTGGAAGATGACGCCCATCTCGGAATGCAGGTCTTCAAGGTCGTAGTCGCGCAGATCCACTCCATCGAGCAGAACCTGCCCTTCTGTGGGATCGTACAGCCGCGTAATGAGTTTGACGATCGTCGTTTTGCCCTGCCCGTTTTCGCCGATCAGCGCAACGCGCTCGCCGGGATGCATGGTGAAGTTGAAGTCCCTGAGAACGCGGCGGGTCGAGCCGGGATAGGCAAAAGAGACATTTCGAAACTCGAAGCCCTGCACGATGGGCCGCGGCGCAGGCAGACCATCGGGCTTCGATTCGACGCGCGGCTTCATCTCGAAGAAGGCAAGCAGGTCAGTGAGAAAGAGCGCCTGGTCTGCCACACCGGAGGCCGTGGAGAAGGCCTGCTGGATATTGCTCATGGCCTGCACGATGGCCGTGGTAATGAGGGTGAGGTCGCCAATGCTGTAGTAGCCCTGGATTGTGCGCCAGATGCTGTAGGCATACGCGCCGTAGTAGCCGAGCTGGCCGAGGATCGCGAGCAGCCCGCCCCAGAAGAGGCGCCGGCGGTTGAGCGCGACATTCTCATCATAGATATGCTGCGAGAGCGCGGTGAAGCGGCCCGTGAGGTACTTGCTGAGGTTGAAGAGCTTGAGCTCCTTGGCCGCCTCTTTGCTGCCACCAACCTGGCGCAGATAATCCATCTGGCGGCGCAGTGGCGTCTGCCTGAAGTTTTTTGCGTAAGTAAGAAAAGCGAAGTGGCTTTCGCCCAAAAACGCGGGCAGAATACCGGCGACGAGCAGAAAGAGCAAAAATGGCGAATAGCGGATGAGCACCGCGGAAAATGCGATGGCGGTAACCGACTGCTGAATGAGCCGGCCCATTTGCTGAATCATGGCGAGGCGATCGGTGGCCTGCACACGCGCGCGTTCGAGGCGATCGTAGAAGACCGGGTCCTCGTAGACGGTGACGTCGAGGGCGGCGGCCTTGCGCATCACCTCAACGCTGACGTGATGGGTGTAGCGGTCGGCGAGCAACTGGTCGAAATAGTCGACAGTGCGCGAGAGCACGCCGGTGATGACCGCGAGCGCCATCTCGCCGCCGACCAGCCACCAGAAGTGCTGCGGCAGAGGCTGATGGAGGCGGATGCGGTTGACGCCATCGATGATGAAACGGCCAATGATGCCGATGGCGACCGGGAGGAACGCGACGACGACGCGGATCGTGATGTTCCAGAAGACGACGGACGGGCCCGACTCCCAGACGAAGTGCAGAACCGGAGGTACATTCCTAAGAGCGCGCAGACGGTCGCCCCAGGCATTGCCTGGAGGATGGGGCTGGTTGTTGCCGGGTTGCGGATTCTGGAG
Organism: Occallatibacter sp.; assembly: GCA_049673945.1. Taxonomy (GTDB): domain Bacteria; phylum Acidobacteriota; class Terriglobia; order Terriglobales; family Acidobacteriaceae; genus Telmatobacter. The sequence goes on along the minus strand of JBATYG010000195.1, from coordinate 7,926 downwards.
CTCGCCGGCCACTTCTGCGTCGTTCATGGTCGAGGACATAGTTTCTTCGGGCCCTGTGAGAGTTTTTCGGGCTGGCCGTACGCCGGACGCCTAAACCAAGGATTACGGCTCTCTGAGATGGACCGACGCCCTGATCTTTGTGCACTGCTATGTGCGATGCAGGCTGGCAGTAGATCGTTGTTTTGCACCGCGTTTTGAATGGTCTGCGGGCAAATCGCGGTCTTAAAAACCGGGTCCGTTGACGGGCCTGGGCCCTGGCGCCGTAAACGAACCAGCAAGTGCGCCGGCTACATCGATTCCTACATTGATTCTGGCATCGATTCCGGCTGATATGGCTTAAATCCGGCATTCGCCATGCCGCGCTGCGCTTCAGGATTCTTCATGAACGTTTCCCAGACAAATCCGGTACGTGCGTTCTCGGCCATCAACATAGTTATACCAGTGTCGATTCCGATTACATCGGCGTCATACCAGTTGGTCAGGGGATTGAAGGCGTCGACAAATCCGTACTGGCACCAGGCCCCCGGATAGTGGTCGTGGATGGTTCGCAGCACGCGCATGGTTTCAGCCGGCAGAAAGGGGAGCGAGCCGCCCGCCGCCGCCGGCACGATGGTGCCGTCAATCGGTCCCATGGCAGGGGGACCACCCCACACGACGTAGCCTCGTTCGGAGTCGGACGCGGTGATGCCCCACAAGGCATTGCTGTAGTCAGGGAACTGGCTGTTGAGTTCCAGGCAGAAGCGCCGGTGCACGTCGGTGGCGATGATCGAGTTCTGAAAGTAATCGGTATAGCGGTCGCGCTTGCGGCGGAAGTCAAACCATGCCTGCGAATACTGGTGGACGAATAGGGGCGCAAACGAGCCGATGTAGCGCAGGCCATCGTACTCAAAGACGGTGCGCTTCCAGGCAAACCAGGCATCGCTGTGCAAGGGATGTGACGAGGAGCCGAGGCCGAGCAGATACATCATCATCAGCTCGCTGTAGAGATCCCAGCGCGAAGGAATGAAGCCGAGCTCGGGAGTCCAGCCGTGCGAAAGCAACGTGGTGTCTTCAGAAAGCCATGTCCAGTCGACGCGATCGAAGATGGCATGCGCGAGCTGGTCGATGTCCCTGTCTTTGAAATGCTGGCGGCACATCAGAATCCCGCAGAGCAGCATCGCCGTATCCACCGAGGATGCCTCGGCGTCCCAGATGCGCTCTCCGGTCTCGATATTGGCGAAGTGGAAGAAGAATCCGCGATGAGTTGGCAGCTTGTGCCAGATGAACGAGAGGGCCTTGACGACGCGCAGGCGGGCATCGGCGCTGCTCACAAAGCCGCGCATCTCGCCGATGCAGATGGCCGTGAGGGCGAAGCCGGTGGAGGCGATGCTGGCCGCCAGGGTGGTGTCTTTGCCTCGGACGTTGCATCGGTCCTTGGTCAGGCCGGTTTCAGGGTGGGTCTGCTCCCAGAAGAACTGGAAGTTCGCGTGCTCGAGCTCATTGAGGAACTTGTCATCGTCGTCAGTCAGGCTCGAAGGCGCAGGATAGGGAGCGGGGCTGGTGTGCTGCTGCTGCGGTGGGCCATTCTGCTGCTGGGGGCCATCCTGCTGCGGCTGGTCCTCGCCCAGCAGAGGGATTGCCGAGGAAAGCGGAATTCCAGCGGAGAGACCGGCCACCTGGCGCATGAAATCGCGCCGCGACGTGGCCCGTTTCCCCGGTCTGGCGATCCTGCGAATCAGCATTTCGGACCTGGCAACTCCCCGCGCAGGCAATGATCGGCGCGATTCCGCGCGAACCTCACCCTGCAACGAATATAGCGGCTCTCGACTATAGATGCAGGAACATCTTAAGAGTGAGCCCCGTGGAGCCAATGCAAGGGGGCTAGAATCACTTCTGTACGGGCGAAGGGCGCATGCGCTGGAAATGGATTGTGTTGTGGAGCATCGTCGGCGCAATCATCATTGCAGCGGTGGCCGCGCTGATTGTGCGCGCGCGCCGCTGGGATAGAAGTCTGCTCACGTTCCAGGGCGCGGCGATCCGGCGCGATCCCGACCCGCGACGACAATTGCCCATTGCAGACGTCGAGGTGACGGCGACGCGCGGCGCATCGTCGGTAACCACGCAGACTGACGCTTCAGGCTTTTTCAGCATCACTTTTCCCGAGGTCATCTGGCCAGGACAAACGGTGATTCTGAGCTTTCGTCACGAGGACTATTGGCCCGTGGACATCAATATTCCCATCCAGTTTCGCTCAACCGCAAAGCGAGATTACGTTGCGGCGATGGAACCGATGCCCCAGGCGGCGCCTGTGCACACCGAAACCAACAAGCCGCCAATCACCGTCTCAAACATCCGCGTGCGCTACACGGTCAATTTTCGGTCTGAGGAGAATGTCGGCAGCGCGGTGCGTACCTTCCAGGTCACCAACCAGGGGAATGTTCCCTGCAGACGCCAGGCGCCATGCTCGCCAGACGGCAACTGGAAGGCCACAATGGGATCGGTGACGATGGATGCCGGCACCGGCAACGAGTTTCGCAACGTTCGCGCCTCCTGCATCGCGGGTCCCTGCCCGTTTACCCGCATCGAGGCAAACGACGTGCGGGATCAGGGACGCACGGTAACGGTGTCGGTCGTGAACTGGTCGGACACAACGACGTTCCTGGTAGAGGCCGAGGTCTTTCGCACGTCGATCGCATCGAGCGTGCGTAACTCCTACCCGGTAATCTTTGGCCGCGCTCTCAACTTCACCTTGCCACCGACGCAGGAAGGCGTGAGCATCGAGGCCGAGCTCGATGGCGCGCCAATGGTCTTCCCGCTGGGTCCGGAGCTTTACCTGAGTTGGGCAACCTGCTCCCGCAGGACCAACAAGGACGCCGAAGAGGAATCCATTGTGTATCGCTGCGAACTGAAGCCGGGCTACAAGTTCTAGGGTGTATCGACCTATGGGACGAGCGGCGTTGCGCGGGGATATTCGTCCAGACGAAGTGCAGGCCGCCGGCTGTGGCGGGCCCACAGTCAAGGCCGACAATGAAGGATGGGCGGATATACGGCGCAACCCTTCGGGCCGGGGCCATTTTTCCCCATTTCTTTGTCGCTCGTCGCTAAGAGACACCCGGTATCTGCCTCTCCTCACTTCTCGAAATGAGAAAAAATGGCTCCCGGCGCCACTCATCCCTATAGGTCGATACGCCCTAGGGCGAACGCAGCAGGCTATCCGGCTTTCGGGAGCTCAGCGGAGTCTTGTGCAGGGGCGGCCGCGATACGGTCTTGCGCGCTGTACCTGGCCTCAGCCCTGAGGATGCGAAGTACGCTGTCGATTTCGGCGCCGACCAACAGCATCAGGCCGGTTGCGTAGAACCACGTCATGAGAATAATCACAGCCCCAAGAGAGCCGTAGGTGATGGTGTACTGGTCGAAGCGGCTCAGATAAAGGCGAAATCCAAGGGAATAGACGAGCCAGGCCGCTATGGCAATCGCTGTGCCGGGGGTGAGCAGGTGCCACACGGGGCTCTGCCAGTTCGGAGCCCAGTAATAGATGGCTGAAATCATCAGCGCGACGAGCACCACCGCGACGCTCCACCCAACGACGTGCGCGGCAGCCGAGACGATGACCGCGGCGTGGGCGTCGAGAATTTGCAGGCCCGCCAACCGGGCCGTAAAGTCGCCCAGGGCCAACGCTGCGAGGATAGACATGGCGATAACAATCGCGATGAAGGTAAGGCTGATCGCCTGGATGCGCGCCACGATATAAGATCGCGTTTCCTCGAGTTTATGGACGGCATTCAGCGTGTCCTGCAGGGCAGAAATGCCCGACGATGCCGACCAGATGGCGACAATCAACCCGAACGTGATTTTTCCCGTGCTGGCTGCCGCCACGATGTCATTGAAGGTGCCGAGCAGCGCATTGGACGCAGAGGATGGAACCACCATCGCCAGACGATCGAGCATCCTGAACTGAAACGACGGCCCCGATTGCAGGACCAGGCCAATGATGGCGCTGGCACAGAACAGAGTGGGAAAAAGGGCAAAAAGGAAATAGAATCCTAGTTCAGCGGCGTGCCCAATCAGTTTGTCCGCGATGATTGCGTTCCAGACGCGCACGAGCAGAAAGCGAAAGCGAACGCCGCTCAAACTCCATGTCGAACCGAAGAGCAAGTGAGACGAGGACGTCCACATCCGCCATTGAAGGCTTCCGGCTCGCGGGTCGGCGGTTGAATTCACGCGTGAGATGAAGACACCCTGATTGTGTTGTCTCGCTGAGCCGAGGTCGTGCTTCGGAAATAGATGCCGGAGGATACGACCTCGATAGCTGGTCAGAGATAGAGGACCAATGCGCGAGCCGTTTGGGCCGAAGTCGCATCACAACCATCGTAAAGCCAAGCGTATACCCTGCGCGTCCTATCATCGTGCGGGTAGCGCAGATTTTCTGTGTGAGAGCGTTGGAGCGATGATTGGTAGAAGGCTCGCAGTCCTGATCGGTTTCCTGGTCTTCGCTGCCTGCTGCGGCCGCAACTTATCAGCGCAAACCGACGAAGATGCCCAGCCAGCGCAGCCGGAACATATGCAGCCACAGCAGTTACCGGGAACCTCACAGGCTACGCAGCGCATTCTTTCCACCTATGACGGGCAGAAAGTTGCCTCTGTCGAGATCGCGGGCCGGCCCGATCTCAAAGCCGAACAGTTTGCTTCTTCATTTGTGCAGAAGGCCGGCGAACCCTTTTCGCGCGAGAAGGTGGACCAGACGGTGGCGGCTTTGCAGGCCGCGGGCCATTTCGAAAAGATACGCATCCAGGTGCAGCCGGACCCCAACGGCCTGCGGATTTTTTTTATCCTCGAGCCCGCCGTGTACATCGGTGTGTTCAAGTTTCCGGGCGCGGAGAGCTTCAATTACTCGCGGCTTCTGCAGGTGGCCACTTACCCGGTGCAGGCGGCCTATAATTCGCGCGATGTGGAACAGGATACGCAGAGCCTGTTGAATTTCTTTCACCAGGAGGGATACTTCAAGGCCGAAGTAGATCCAGAGGTTCAGGTGGACGCGAAGCACGCGCTGGCCAATATCACCTTTCACACCAGACTGGGGGCCAGGGCGAACTTCGGAACGGTCGACATCGAGGGAATGGACCCGGAATCTGCGGCCAAGTACAGCAGGAGGCTCACAACATGGATTGCGCGGTTGCGCGGCGCGGCGATCCGCAGCGGCAAGACTTATCGACACGGCACGCTGAACAAGGCGTCGCAATATCTTGGATCGATGCTGCAGAGCAATGGTCATCTTGGCGCGGACGTAAAGTTGGCGGGTGCTGAGTACCATGCGGACACGAACCGCGCCGATATACGCTTCGACGCAAAGCCCGGCTCCAAGACAGAAGTAAAGATCGAGGGCGCTCGTGTCTGGCGATGGACACGAAGATCCATTCTTCCGATCTACCAGGGCGGTGTGATCGATGCCGAGTCCGTGCGCGAAGGCGACGACGCGCTGACCGCTCACTTTCAGGGCAATGGCTATTTCGACGTAAAGGTAAGCTCGCAGTTTACGAACGATGGCAACAAGGACACGATTATCTACAAGATCGACAAGGGACAGAAACACAAGGTAACCGAGGTCGAGATCACCGGCAACACGCACATTCCGGATTCGCAGTTGACGCCGCAGATTCAGGTCAGGAAGAGGAGGAGATTCTTTTCAGTAGGCACGTTTAACGATCAGCTCGTTCGCAGAAGCAGCAGGAATATTGAGGCGGTATATGAGTCAGAGGGATTCAGCGATGTGAAAGTGACCCCCAGCGTGAAGAGAGAAGACCGCAATGTTCAGGTCGTCTTTCATGTCGAGGAAGGAGAACGCGACATCGTGAACTCGATCAAGATTGTCGGCGCCAAGCTGCCGGAGTCAGAGTTTGCGCCTGACGGCTTGATGCTCGCAGCGGGAAAACCCTACTCTCAGGCACTCGTAAGGACCGATCGGGCGCGGATCATTGCCCACTACCTGCAGGCCGGTTATCTGAATGCAAGCTTTCGAGAAACAGCCACGTCGGCGGCCAAGGACGATCCGCACCATATAGATGTCATCTATCGCATTTATGAAGGGCCCCGGGTGCTGGCTGCAGAGATTCTTACGCTGGGCAACACACGCACCAAGCAGCGCCTGATTAATGAGAATGTGAAAAGCATACGCTCTGGCGAGCCGCTCACCGAAACCGACCTGCTAACGGCCGGCAGCAGGCTCTACGGGCAGACCGGTGTCTTCGATTGGGCCGAAGTCGATCCGAAGCGCGATATCACGACGCAGACCAGCGAGGATGTGCTCGTGAAGGTGCACGAGGCCAGCAGAAATGAGTTGACCTATGGCATTGGGTTCGAGGTGATCAACCGCGGTGGAAGCGTCCCGAGCGGGACCGTTGCGATTCCCGGTCTTCCTCCAATCGGGCTTCCCTCGAACTTCGTTACGAGCGAAGCAACGTTTTATGGGCCCCGCGGATCGGTGCAATACAACAGGAACAACATGCGCGGGCGCGGCGAGACGCTCTCGATGACTGCTTTTGCCGGCCGGCTCGACCAGCGCGGAGCGTTCTACTACATCATTCCCAACCTGGGGTGGAGCGCCTGGAAGATGACCGGCACGGTCTCGACCGAACACAATCAGGAGAACCCCGTTTATTCTTCGCAGCAAGAACTGACGAGCCTGCAGATTCAGAGGCCGCTCGACAAATTCGGCCACAAGGTGGCTTTTTTGCGGTACAGCTTCAGCAAGACCGATTTAACGCATATCCTCATCCCTGACCTGGTGCCCACCCAGGATCAGCACGTGCGGCTCTCGACATTTGCGGCAAACGTTACGCGCGACACCCGCGATAACCCGCTTGATGAGCACCGGGGATCGCTGCAGACACTCGAAGTGGATTTCAATCCTTCGCAGCTCGGCTCGAGCGTGGACTTTGTAAAGATGACAACCCAGGCAGCCTATTACAAGCAGGGATTTCACAAGATCGTGTGGGCCAACAGCATTCGCATCGGCATGGCTCAGCCCTTCAATAACAGCTTTGTACCGCTAAGCGAGGCATTTTTCACAGGCGGCAGCAATTCGCTGCGCGGCTTCCCTCTGGATGGCGCAGGACCGCAGCGCCAGGTGCAGATCACCGGCAACGGATGCGACCCCGCAAACCCCTGCGTAATCCAGGTGCCGAGCGGAGGCAACGAGCTCCTGCTGCTGAACTCGGAGGCGCGCATTCCGTTGGGATTCAAGAAAGGCCTGGGGGTTGTCCTCTTCTACGATGGCGGAAATGTATTTCCGCAGATCGGATTTCACGACTTCACTTCGCTCTACTCGAACAACGTTGGCGTGGGCCTGCGTTATTCCACGCCGGTCGGCCCGGTTCGCATCGACTTTGGACATAATCTGAACCCGATTGAAGGAATCAGATCGACCCAGTACTTCATAACGATCGGTCAGGCGTTTTGATGGAGGTTGGCGATGACTCTCGACGACCATGAGCCGGAAGCAAGTCCGGATCGTGACATACCAGGACGCCCATCGCGCGGGAAGCGCGTGATAAAGTGGGTCGGCTGGATCATCGGCGCATGCCTGCTGCTGGCGGTGGCTGGCGTTGCGGGCCTCGTGCTGATGATGAAAAGCCCCACCGTGCACAACCTTGTGATCGCCAGGCTGGAGAGGAGGCTCAGTCGGCAACTCGGCACGGGCTTTCACCTCGAGAATTTCGCGCTGCACCCGCGCTCGCTCAGCATTGAGCTTTACGGCATCACGATTGACGGGGCGGCCCCTTACTCGAACCGTCCCCTGCTGCAGCTGGAGCGCGCCGAGGCCGGTGTGCGCATTCCCTCGATCTTCGGCAGAAAGTGGTATCTGAGCAATGTCGGAATCGATCATCCTGTGGTGCAGATCTATATAGACAAGGACGGCACTTCAAATCTGCCGAGGTTCGAGAACAGCGG
>JBATYG010000194.1:0-3260 GCA_049673945.1 Occallatibacter sp. | reverse complement strand
GCCGAAAAATCCGCCGCCTTCAGATGGTCGTCAACATGGTCACGCAGGTTATCGCGCAGGACGCGACCCTGAGCGTGGAAGAAGCTTCAGAGATGGTTGCCGACACCCGCCGCGTGGCTCTTGGCATGTTTCCCGACAAGGAACTGGCCTTCGACCTGATCTACTGGCCCAGACTGCAGCGATTGATGCGCGAGCGCTTCAGGATGCAGTAGCAACCGGCTCTACTTGCTTTCGTTGCTTACCAGACGGAACGTAATGGTGCCCCAGAAGAGGCGGGCGCGCATCTGCACAGGCAAGTGGCGTTCATCGTCGGTGTACCAGATCCAGATGTTGCCGCGATTTTTCACCACGCCGGCAGCGGCGGTGGGCTGCACGCGGATCGTCTTAAAGGTTCCGAGCGGGGTTTTGACTTCCTCGCGCCCTTCAACCTTCATCGTTACCGGCACGTTATGCATCGCGTCCACCACCGGAATGACGAAGCTCTGCCCCACCACGAGATTCTGCGAAGAGGTATAGAAGATGCCATTCAGCAGGTCGGTCATGCAGCCGGGTATGGGCGATTCAACGTGCTTGGTCTGCCCGGCGACCATATTCTTCTCATCGAGAATGGACTTCATCTGACCATAGTCCAGGCGCAGCGTGGAGTTCACTTGCCGATGCCCTTCCACCGTCTGCTTATCCCACTGGTAGGTGCAGCCCCGCGTGCGATCGAAGATGGACTGGAACCGGTCACTCACGTGGAAGACGAGATTGATCGCCCCGACAGTATCGGCCGTTGCCGTCACCTTTTGCCGCTCCCCGTCCGCCTCGGAGTGGATCACGGCGGTGCCGGCGGAAAAGACGCGCCAGTCAACAGCATAAGTGAGTGTCTGCTTTTGCGGAAATGTGTAGCCAGGCCTTGGAGGCGGAAGCAGGGGAATCTGCTGACCGTAGGCAACGGCGGCAAGGGCGAGGGAACAGATAATCGTCTTCACCGACGTGCAGATCTTCACCGTGAGGCTCGACTCCTTCAGTGCTTGACCGTTCCGGTGCTTGACCGTCGCTACGCAGAAACACCCGGTGGCAAAAAAACGATCAGTCGGCGTTCTCAGGACACTCTACCGCACCCATCGCACCAGCGCGCCAAACGCCGGCCGCAGAAAGATCAGGCTTAGATAAAGAAATGCAGTCCCTATAAGGGCATTGTACTCGCGGTGCTTAAGGTAGAGGGCCAGCGAGAAGCTGCCGGACGGCACTTCGGTGACGTTGCCAGATCGCGCTGCATGACCGCCGACGACCGCCACGCCCGGGGTGACGCGCGGAATCAGCCGGGGCACACGAGCGCGATAAGACTCGAAATCCGGAAAGGTGGCCTGGAGAAACCGCTCCTCTGAGGCGATGACGGGGACATAGATGAGGAGGAACCCGATGGCCAGCACCAGCGCCACAGGCCAGCTGAGCAGCGCCAGCGCGAAGCCAAAGGCAATCAGCATCGAGCCGAGATAGAGTGGATTGCGCACATGAGCGTACGGGCCGGTCTGCGTCAGCTCGCGATTCTTCTTGACGTAGCCTGCCGCGTATCCGCGCAGCCAGAGACCGGGCACAACGAGGGCCAGGCTCCAGAGAATCGCCGCCGGCAGCGGAGCACGCCTCCACAGCTCCCATAGATAGAGCGCCGCGGTTGCAAAACCCAGCGGTACCCTGATTCTGCGAGCGATTCGCTGCCAGCGCGAGATCCAGTCCTCGCGCGGCGCATTTCCCGAAGTGCGGGCAGCATCGCTCATTGTGCCGCCTCAGAATAAAGCAGCTCTTCGGCAGCACGCACCACGTCTTCGGTTTGAATCGTCAGAAGGCCGGCCTCGGGCCGCTCGTGCCGCGTATGATCGCGACGGCTCTCGGGATGCCGCAGCACCTTGAAGTGGGTTCCAAACGGACCGTTGCGGCTCGGATCCGTGGGGCCATAGATGCCCACAACCGGCTTGCCAAGCGCACACGCCAGGTGCAGCGGCCCGGTGTCCCCGGCAATCAGCAGCGAGATGCGGCGGGTGACGGCAATAAGATTTTCAAGCGAGGAATTGAGCGCGATCGCCGCGCCATTCGTCGCCCGCACGATCGTCTCGGAGAGTTCCTCTTCGCCGGGCCCCGCATTGACCACGACACGCCAGCCGCGTCGCACAAACTCCCCTGCGACGGCGGCGTACCTCTCCAACGGCCAGCGCTTGGCGCCCCATCCTGCTCCCGGATTGATCAGGATGATCGGACGGTCTTCATCCCCCACGAGCAACCCTGCAGCCCATCTCTCCGCCGTCGGATCGACGGGCAGCCACGGCAGCATAAATTCAAGCGCGTCGCCTGCCACAGCGGCAGCAACTTCAATGTCCTGTTCGATCACGTGCGCGCCCTCGGTCGGCACGCGCTCGGTAAACAGCCAGCGGGCAGCGCGTTCGCGGGGAACTTCTTCGCCGATGACGCGCCTGCTGCCTGCAAAGCGCGCCACTACAGCCGAACGCACCGCGCCCTGGAAATCAAGCACCGCGTCGTACTGCGAGGCGCGCAATGATCGCCTCAACGCTGCAAATTCGCGCCGCGTCTGCGCGGAAAGTGGCTTCGCTCCCCACGCCTTCATCGGCGCAAGGTGGAGGCTGTCGACTATCGGCTGCCGTGGGGCAGTCTCGCCCGTGTCGCGGCCAGCACTCCCCTCAGGCACAAGCAGGGCGCGCCACTTTGGCTCAACGACCCAGTCGATGACCCAGGTTGGATGCGCCTTCCTAAGCGCCGTCAACGCCGGCAAGGCGTGCAGAATGTCGCCCATGGCGCCAAACCGGACCACGAGCAAGCGATACTTTGATTGCGTTTGCAAACTTCGATTTTCTCACAGCGGCCGATTCGACGAACGGGCGGCAAGACGTTGCTTCAACCACGAGCGAGCCCCATCCGGGTTATCGATTTCGACGCACAGCGATGCTGTTATGAGCGCAATCTCTTTGGGAAGAGCGCCGGCGAGATCGCCGATCCGCACCCGATCCTTTTCCGTAGTCACCAGCGCCGTAACCCCCGCTGATTGCGCAGCCTTCGCCAGACGCGCAAGATCGGTGGCCGTGTAGGCATGATGATCCCGAAAAGGCTCTCTTGCCGCGATCCGCAGCCCCGCCGCTTCGAGACCCTGAAAGAACTGCGCGGAGCGCGCAATGCCACAGAAGGCGATGACAGGCCCAGCCGCTGCCGGGACTTTCATTCGTCGATGGAAGCGCCAAACCGGCCCGCGCCAGCCTCTGCGGCGC
>JBATYG010000193.1:0-2214 GCA_049673945.1 Occallatibacter sp. | reverse complement strand
GGCACGGGATCTGGCGCCGGCGCGGGCTGGGGCTCGGGTTCCGGAGCTGGAGCGGGGGGTTCTTCGCGAACTGCGGAGATCTTGATGCCGTGCTCGCTGAGCAGGCTGGCGGCGAGACTGCTCTTGGCGCGCAGCAGGCCAAGAAAGAGATGTTCGGTGGCGATGGTGGGGCTGGCGAGCTCCTGCGCTTCTTCATCGGCGTAGGAGAGCACGCGGCGGGCTTCCTTGGAGAGCGGGAGGTCCTGGTTGGTGGGGATGGGCTTGCGCTTGCCGGAGTGGGCCTCGATGCGGGTACGGATCTCCTCGATCGAAGTGTCGGAGCGGAGGTACTGATGGATCAGGCCCTTATCTTCGCGGAGGATGCCGAGGAGCAGATGTTCCGATTCGATGGAGGGGGAACCGAACTGGCTCGCTTCGTAACGAGCAAAGAAGATTACGCGACGGGCCTTCTCGGTGTACTTATCGAACATCTGGCCGGGAACTCCTGTCGTGTATTGTGGTGATCGTCGTCGATTGTATCGGCAAAAGACGAGGTCGGCTATTGACGCAGGTAACAGGACGAAGGAGTTAGACGGTCGAGGGGGTTGCGAAATGCAGGATGTTCTCCATCAGCTTTTCCACCAGGTGCACTATATACACGAGATTCTGCACTTGCTGAGCGGGGTTGTGGGCTCCTTTGTGGGGACCTGGGCATATTTTGCGCTGCGGGAGCGGAAGAGATCAGGGACCAGGGACGAGGGACTGGACTAACGGGATTGAAGGTCGAGGCCGGGCTCAATGACATTGCGATAGTTGCGGTCAGAGACAGAGACCGGGGTGATGCGGAAAAGAGCGTTGCGCAGCAGGATGGCCGGGGTTGACTGCCAGTGGGCGACGTCGCCGGTTATGCGGGAGTGCTTCTGGATGTGCGCGACGCGCTTGTGACGCAGGGTGCGAAGGGCTTGGGCGGGATTGGATGCAGTGACCACCTGGGGGAGAATTGCGGCGTCTTCAATAGACATGCCAGCGCCCTGGCCGAGGTTGGGCGTCATGGCGTGGGCGGCGTCTCCGATGAGCAGGGTCCGATCACCGCCCCAGTGGGGAGAGGGCAATTCCTCAAGATCGTGATGGAGAAGAGTGGCCCCGGCGAGTGCTTCGAGGATGATCGGCACGGGCTCCGCGAAGTTTTCAAAGTGCTGCCGGATGGCGTCGATGGAGGTCTGGCGGGGAAGGCCGCGGGGAGCAGTGCGCACTAGATAGACGTAGATGCGGTCGCGGCTGAGTGGAACGACGCCGAAGCGGGAGGCTCCGCCCCAGGCCTCGAAGCTTTCGTGGACGCCGGGGTTGGGAGCGAGGGCACGCCAACAGGTGGTACCGCTGTAGCGCAGGGGAATGGCGCCATCGAGAGATTCGCGGACCGCGGAACGGATTCCGTCAGCGCCGATGAGCAGATCGTGTTCGGGAAGAGGGCTGGCCGGATACGGCTGATCGAACTGAACCGGGATGCCGGCAGGCAGGGCAGCGATGAGCGCGGTGTGGAGATCGTAACGATCGAAGGCGAGAAGCGGCGGCGCGCCGGGAAGGATGCGGGAGACGTCGATGGTCTGCAGAGGCGAGCCATCGGCGGTGCGGACGCTAAGGCTCGGGAGCGGAAATCCGGCTGCGGAGAGATCGACGCCGAGGCCGATAAGGATGCGTACGGCATTGGGCGCGAGAGTGATGCCGGCTCCAACGGGAGAGGCGGAAGGGGAACGCTCCAGGAGCGTAACAGCGTGTCCGGCGCGATCAAGCGCGAGGGCAGCGGTGATTCCGGCGATTCCAGCGCCGATGATGGTGACGCGCATCTCCGCTCAATTGTATGGTGCGCCGCAGATGGACAGCGCGACGGGAAGCCGCCGAACAAGCAGCAGCGGTAAGGGATGCTTGTTCTACATGCGAGAGTCCGGGGTGGTCGCAAGGGTGCGCGGGCTATTTTGCCGGCACAGAATACAGGGAGATCTGTTCGCGGGTGAGAACAGCGAGGAGGGAACCGTCGGGTGAAAGGGCATATCCGTTGCGGCTGGAGGATGGGGAGCCGACGCGCACGCCAAGGAGGCGTTTGTCGTCTGCGGCGCGGTAGACGGTGAGTTCCTCGGAATCAAGAAGAGATTCGTTAAAAGGCGCGCCCACTGGCAAGGGTTGCGCGGACCGGACAGTTTTGCCGACGAAGTTCTCGTCGTTTGCGCTTCCTGAGGC
>JBATYG010000192.1:0-1999 GCA_049673945.1 Occallatibacter sp. | reverse complement strand
GCGGCAACATGCCGCAGATGGCTGCTGCTGCCGTCATCAGGATCGGACGCAGGCGGCGTTGCGCCGCATGCAGCATCGCCTCTCTCGCCGACGCTCCCTCGCGCCGGTAGCGCTCGTCGGCATCCAGTAGGAGGATTCCGTTCTTTGCGACGATGCCAATGACCATGATGACGCCCATAAAGGAGGCTACATTGAACGTTGTTCCAGTGATGAGAAGCGCGAAGACGACGCCGCCGACAGAAAGAACAGAGGAAATGAGAATCGCGATCGGCGCGGAGAAGTTTCTGAACTCGACGAGAAGAACGCCAAAAACGAGCGCGAGTGACAGCAGCAATACTTGCAGCCGTTCGCGGAAAGATTTCTGCTGCTCCTGATAGGCTCCGCCGTAGGCGACTCTAACCAAAGAAGGAAGATGCATAGCATTGACGGTGCGCTGCACCTTCGCAATGGCAGTGCCGAGGTCTGAGCCCTCAAGCTGCGCAGTCACCACCACCATGCGTTGCAGATTCTCTCTCCGAATCTCGTTCTGGGGTGGCAACTGTGTAACTTTCGCAAGCGAGCCGAGCGTTGCCAGCTTACCGCTTGTGCTGTTGAAGACCGTATTCTCGATCGTGTCGAGCGACTGGCGTGTTTCATCTCCGAGTCTCACGCGGACGGTGTAGGGCCGGCCGTTGGCGATCAACGGATCGGTCGTCGTCACACCATCCAGAATCGCCGTAGCATCTTCCGCGACTTCCTGCGGCGTAAAGCCCATACGGCCGGCTACGGTTGGATCGACCTCGAAGCTGGTGGCCGGTCCGCTGATCGTGTTCTCAATTCCATCCTCAACGCTGACCACTCCATGCACTTTGCTGATGGCATCGGCTACCCGTGGAGCAATGTCAGAGAGCAGGGCGGGATCGGCGGCGAAGAGCTTGATCTGGATGGGTTCCGGCGCATTGGAGAGATCGTTGATCATATCCTGCAGCACCTGGGTGAACTCCACATCGAGCTCCGGCTCTTCCCTGGTGATCTGAGCCCGGGCATCGGCGATGACTTCATCAATATCGCGGCTGCGGGCGTCCTTGAGCTTGACGGTCATGTCTCCGGTGTTGGCCTCAGTAACAGCTGCGAGGCCCATCTGCAGGCCCGTACGGCGCGAGGTGCTCTCGACCTCCGGGATTGAATGCAGAATCCTGTCCACATGCTCCATCACGCGGTTGGTTTCAGTGAGCGAGCTTCCAGCGGGCATGATGTAGTCGAGGATGAAGCCACCCTCATCCATCTCCGGGAGCAGATCAGAACCGAGAAATCGATATCCGGTGTAGGTTGCTGCAATCAACAGCGCGCAGAAACCCAGCAGCAGAAAGGGGCGTGAGAGGGCCCACGCAAGTCCGCGCTCATGCCAGGAGAGAACCCGATGCATCAGGCGGCCGTGCTCTTCGTGAGGCGGTGGCGCATCGCCGCGGTCCCGCAAAAGCATGAGGCTGAGGGCCGGCGTCCAGGTAACGGCAAGCAGCAGAGAAATCAGCAAGGCGACCGTCATCGTGACCGCCAGCGCCCGAAAAAAGCTGCCAGTGACGCCGGTGACGGAGATAAGCGGAAGAAAGACGACGACGGGCGTGATCGTCGAGCCGATCAGGGGAACAGTAATCTCTTTCAATGCGAGTCTTGCTGCCTCAGCTCGAGATTCGCCGCGGTCGCGATGCAGAACGATGTTCTCAACCACCACGATCGCATCATCGATCACCAGACCAATGGCTGCGGCGAGGCCGCCCAGGGTCATCAGGTTGAAGCTCTCTCCCATTGCCCAGAGCACGAGCACGGTGAGGGCCACTGTCACAGGAATGACGAGGCCGGCAATGAGCGAGGAAGTCCAGTCACGCAGAAACAGAAACAGAATAATGCAGGCCAACACCAAGCCAATCAGGATCGCATCTCGAACACTGCGTATGCTCTCGCGAACCAGTTCGGACTGATCGTAATAAGGCTGCAGTTCTACACCGGCCGGCAGGTTCTT
>JBATYG010000191.1:0-3880 GCA_049673945.1 Occallatibacter sp. | reverse complement strand
CAGCTGGGAGAGCGCCTCGTTCGCAACGAGGAGGCCAGCGGTTCGATCCCGCTCAGCTCCACCATAGAATCTCTGACATGCTGGTTCTATTTATTTGATTTACAACGCCGCCGCACCATCCTGATATCCAAACCAACCTTCGTCCACTTCAGGCGAGTGACCCTTCGCCGCCCGCAGCGGCGATGTGCCCGCAGGCGCGGACAATGACCAGCTGCGATCAGCTGAAGAGACCCCGCCCTAGCTGAAAAGATCCTTCATCTTGTCGAGCAGCCCATGTGACGCCGGTTTGTTGTCGACCGTGAGCGATTCGGCAAGCTGCTCCACCAGCTCACGCTGCGTCTTCGTCATCTTCTTCGGAATCTGCACAATGATGCGGACGATGAGATCGCCGCGGCCTTTTTCATTGAGATAGGGAACGCCGCGGCCGCGCACGCGCAGCTCCTTGCTGCTTTGCGTGCCTTCGGGAATCCTGAGGTTCACCTTGCCGTCGATGCCAGGCACCTCGATTTCGGCGCCGAGTGCGGCCTGCGGAAAGCTGATGGGAATGACGCAGCGCAGATCGTAGCCGTCGCGCTCAAAAAAGTCGTGGCGGCGGATCGCGAGCACAACGTAGAGGTCGCCACCGGGACCGCCTGAGCGGCCCGCGTCGCCCTCGCCGCCGTAGCGGATGCGTGTGCCCTCTTCAACGCCCGGCGGCACCTTGACCTTGAGCTTGATTTCGCGCGTGATGCGCGTTTCGCCGTGGCAGGTGGCGCAGGGATCGGTCACAATGGTGCCCGCTCCGCCACAGGCGCTGCAGGCCCGCGCCACCGAGAAAAATCCCTGCTGATAGCGAATCTGACCACGGCCCTGGCACTGCGGGCAGATTGCCGGCCCGCGACCCGAGGCGCTTCCGCTGCCCTTGCAGGTAGTGCATTTTTCGAGGCGGCGCACCCTGATTTCGGTTTCCGTGCCGAAGATTGCGTCCTCAAAATTGATCGTCATGTCGTAGCGCAGATCGTCGCCGCGGCGCTGCCGCGAAGGACGCTGCTGGCCGCCCATGCTGAACATCTCGCCGAAGAGATCGCCGAAGATGTCGCCCAGGTCCACGGCGCCCGAGAATCCACCAAAGCCGCCCTGCCCCGCGCCGTTGACGCCTGCGTGGCCGAAACGGTCGTAGGCGGCGCGCTTGTCCGCGTCGCTCAGCACCTGGTAGGCCTCGCTCGCCTCCTTGAACTTCTCTTCGGCGGTGTGATCGCCCGGGTTGCGGTCAGGATGATACTTCAACGCCTGTTTGCGGTAGGCGCTCTTCAACTCCTGGTCGCTTGCATCGCGCGAAATGCCCAGGACTTCGTAATAGTCAGCTTTACTCACGTTTGTACTCAAGGTAGTTCAACTGCCTCTCGCCTTCAATGGCTGCGGGACTTTCGCCCCCTGGACTTTCACCCTCTCGGACTTTCGCCCTATGGTTAAGCCGCACACTTCCCTTCGAGCGCCGCCCAAAAAGGATGCGGCGGACTCTTGCTGCTCTGCTGCTTCAATCGCTCGTCTGCTTCGGGTTCGAGGCCACGCGCACCAGCGCGGGCCGCAAGAGGCGGTCGCGCAGCTTGTAGCCGCGGCGGATCTCTTCGGCCACGTGCTGATCCGGCAGATCGTCGCGCTCCACTGACCCCAGCGCCTCGTGGTGGCGCGGATCGAACTCCTCGCCCACGGCCGGCACCGGGTTCACCTGCAGCGAACGCAGAGTCTCTTCCATCTGCTTGACGATCAGTTCCACGCCTGACCGCAACTGCTCGGCCGTGCCCGTCGCCTTCAACGCCAGCTCAAAGTTATCGATCACGGGCAGAAACTTCTCAACCACACTGCCCATGGCAAAGTCCTTGAACTCCTGCCGCTCGCGCTCGGCGCGCTTGCGCGCGTTTTCAAACTCGGCCTGCAGCCGGGCGGTGCGGTCCACAAGTTGGTCGCGCTCGGCCTTCACCTGCTCATAGTCGGCGCGCAGCTTCTCAAACTCAGCCGAGCCTGCGCCGGCCTCGGCGGTTCCCTGCGCCTCCGCGCCGGTCTCCGGCGGGTTGGCGGCGCCTTCCTGAGTCGCTTCTTTGTGGGCTTTCAATTCTGTGTCCTGCTTTTCCGTGTTTTGGTCCGTGTCCTGGTCCGTGTCCTGGCTCTTCGTGTTCTGGTTCGGCATACTTCTCCGCAATCTCCCAAAGATGCTTCCCACCTTATCCAATGATAAATTCCGCTGCGAGGATGCGTTTTTGCCGGAGCTGCCAGGTTCGCCGCTGCGATGAGGGGGAATTTTTACCACGGTTCGCCCACCTTACCACAGCCGGAACTCCGCCCGCGTAAACCCGGCAGAATCAATCCGCCGGAACCTCGAGGATGCGCTCTGAAAGCCGTGCCACATAACGCACCGCCTGGATCATCTCCTGGTATTGGATGCGGGTGGGCGCAATCAGCGCCACCGTGCCGAGGTTTCCCCCACCGAGGCGGGCAGGCGCGCCGATCAGCACCATATCCTGCATCGCGGGCGAGGCCTCATCGAGCCCGACCACGACGCGGACTCCCTGCTCCCGGCCGTCGACGTAGGCATTCAGCAGCTCCACCATTCGCTGCTTGGCTTCGAGGGCCAGCAGCATCTGCCGCAGCCGTTCGCGATCCACTTCGGCGGCTATCAGGTTCGACATGCCGTCGACAAAAAGCTGGGGAAGGCCGTTCTCATCGGCGGCCAGCGCGCCTTTGCGGCAAAGCTCCTCGACGGAGGCCAGCATCTGGTCGTAGGCCGCGCGCTCTACGTCCATGCGCCGTGCGATTTCAGTGCGGATACGCTCGATCTGCCAGCCGCGGAAATTCTCGTTGAGATAGCGCGCCGCGGTTTCAAGCTCGAGGTGGCTCAACTCTCGGTCGAGCACCAGCACCCGATCCTGAACGGCGCCCGCCTGCGTGACGAGCACGGCCAGCACGCGCCCGGTGCCAAGCCGGGTGAAATGAATGTGCTCGAGCACCTGCCGCACCGTGGAACTGGCAAGGGCGACGCCCAGGCCCTGCGAAATCAGCGCCAGAACGTGTGACGTGCGCTCAAGATACTCCGAGCTGCTGGTGACGCCGCTGAACTCATCTTCGATCTGCTCAAGGCGCTCTTCGCTCAGCGATGCGGATCCCATTTGCCCGGTGTTGAGCCAGCCGGGCAACTTGCCCTGCGTCGCGGGCAGGCCGCGGCCGAGCTGCAGCTCCGGCCGCATGATCTGCTCAACATAAAAGCGAAAGGCCGCAGCCGTGGGCACGCGTCCGGCCGAGGTATGCGGCTGCTCGAGCAGGCCGGCCTCAGCGAGTGACGCCATCACGTTGCGAATCGTAGCGGAGCTCACGCCTTCGCGGTTGGCAAACGAGTGCGCCACTGCCTGGGAGGCAACAGGTTCTCCCGTGGCAATGTACAGCTCAATAATGGCTGTAAGCACTGCCCGCTCTCGCGGCGAGATGCGCGCCTCAGGCATGGAAACTGCTCCTGTGGTTCCCCGTCATGCTTCGTCCATCGCTTGCGCCGCCCCCCAGGAGACGAACCCGGCCAGATAAACCCAGACAGATAAACCCTGTCATATCTGATGCATGCGACTACGCAATGGATAAAGGATGACGCTTTTATTGTAGGAACCCGTACCGGCCGAGTCAAGCACGGCGAGCGGGGGAGCGGCCCCTGCCGGTCGCTAAAGTCAGCAGGAAGAGCGGCATCGGCGCGGGCCCGGCTTGCGATTTATCCAGAACCCGGCATCCGGACAGCCTCTTCCGCCCATCCAACCGATCAATGTCGCCCGAGATCCACTGGCAGCAAATCGCCCTTCGCCTTGTCCTCACGCTCATCGCCGGCGGACTCCTGGGCATGGAGCGCAGCCGCACGGGTCAC
>JBATYG010000190.1:0-3400 GCA_049673945.1 Occallatibacter sp. | reverse complement strand
GGTCACAGCTTCACAGACGCGGGCACGCCCAATCCCATCGCAGCGCTCTCGGCCGCGCTCGCCAACCTCGCCGAGCTGCCGCTGCCCGAGGAACCACGCACGACCCTCAACCTCGGCACCATCCACGGCGGCACCAGCGTCAACTCGATTCCTGAAAGCGCTGCCGCCGCTGTCGATTTCCGTTCCACCAGTGCCGATGAACTCGTGCGCCTCGAAGTCGCCCTTCATCGCGCCGTCGAAGACGCCGTCGAGCACGCGAACGATCGCACCCGAGGACCGCGCAGCCGCGGGCCGCTCTCGTTCACCATCGACAAAATCGGAGACCGCCCCGCCGCGCATCTGCCTTCCGATTCGCCGCTGCTTGAAACCCTGCGCTCTGTCGATCGCCATCTCGGCCTTCGCACCGACCTGCGACTCGGCTCGACAGACGCCAATATTCCCATCGCCCGTGGCGTGCCCGCGCTCTCTGTCGGCGCCGGCGGAGAAGGCGGCGGCGCGCATACGGTTTCGGAGTGGTACAGCGACAAGGACCGCGAGCTCGGTCTGCGTCGCATTCTCCTGCTCACGCTTGCTATTGCGGAGTGGGCCGCGGAGCAATGAGCTGCATCGCGCGGCGCATCTGGTAGACTCCGCCCATGCGCACAGCTCCGGCTTTCCTGCTTGCAGTTCTCGCTGCATGCGGCTCCTGCCTCGCTCAAACGCCGCAGGCCCATCACGCCGCCGCGCGCAGCAAAGCTGCCTCGCACGCTGCAGCGCCCTCCGGGCCGCCCGAAATTATCTTCTTCAACGGAGTCATCTACACCGGCGAAGGCTTCGCGCAGGACAAGCCGCAGACCGTGCAGGCAATGGCCATCGGCGGCGGCAAAGTTCTCGCCGTCGGCACCAATGAAGAAGTCTCGCGCCTCGCCGGACCCAAAACCATTCTGCGAGACTTGAACACGGCCAGTTCCAGCACCTATCTCTTTCCAGGATTCAACGACGCGCATACTCACCTTGGCGCAGCGGGCCAGACCAAGCTCAACGTCGATCTCACCGGCGTCAAATCCCTCTCCGAGATGCTTGCCAGGGTCAAGACCTACGCTGACGCCGCGCCCGCCGGCCACTGGCTCGTTGGCGGCAACTGGGACCACACCCTCTGGGCGCAGAAGGTGCTGCCCACGCGCCAGGATCTCGACACCGTCACCGGCGCGCATCCAGCCTTCCTCGGCCGCATCGACGGCCACATCGCACTGGCCAATACCGCCGCGCTCAGAGCCGCCGGCATTACCGGCAAAACCGTGCCGCCGCAGGGCGGGGCCATCGATCTCGACTCGAGTGGGAGTCCCACCGGCATCCTCCGCGAATCCGCGCAGCAGCTCATCGACAAAATCATTCCGCCGCCCACGCACGAGGAGCGCCTCCGCGCCGACAAGCTCGCCATCGGCGACGCCATCTCGCACGGCGTCACCAGCGTGCAGGACTTCAGCGACTGGGAAGACTTCCTCGTCTTTGAAGAGCTCGAAAAGCAGGGCGCGCTCCGCGTCCGCATCTCCGAGTGGCTGGCCTTCAAGGACCCGCTCGATCAGGTCAAACGCGAACGCGCGCACCACGACCCGAACGACCCCATGCTGCACACCGGCATGCTCAAGGGCTTCATGGATGGCTCGCTCGGCTCGCGTACCGCGGCCATGAAAGCGCCTTTCACCGACGATCCCGGCAATTCCGGCCTTCCGCAATACACGCAGGCGCAGTTGAATAAGATGGCGCCCGAGCGCGCGCAGGCCGGCTTTCAGTTGGGCTTCCACGCCATCGGCGACAAGGCCGCCGCAATGGCTCTCGAAGCCTTCTCGCAGCCCGGCGTCTCCCGCACCGCGCGCAATCGCATCGAGCATGCGCAAGTCGTCGATCCTGCCGACATTCCGCGCTTCAAGGCCCTCGGCGTCATCGCCAGCATGCAGCCCAATCACCTGCTCACTGACATGAACTGGGCTGAAGCCCGTCTCGGCCCGCAGCGCGCTGCCTATTCGTATGCGTGGAAAGCCTTCCTCGATGCGGGCGTTCCTCTCGCTTTCGGGACCGACTATCCCGTTGAGCCCATCACGCCCTTCCGTGGCCTCTACGCCGCCGTTACGCGCATGAACGAGAAAGGCACCAAAAGCTACTTCCCAGAGAACAAGCTCACTCGCGGCCAGGCGCTCTACGCCTACACACAGGGCTCGGCCTATGCCGAATTTGCCGAGAAACACAAAGGAAAGCTTATTCCCGGTTACGATGCAGACTTCATCCTCGTCGACCGCGACCTCTACACCGTCGGCGCCCCGGCCATTCTGCAGACAGAGGTGCTCGGGGCATTTGTTGGCGGCAAAGAGGTCTACGCCGGCGAGACCAACCCTCAATAGCCCCGATTGCCAGAATCCAGACAAATGAAGCTGCGCGCCTATCTCCTCATGCTGTTCGTGGTTGCGGTCTGGGGCTCGACCTTTGTACTCATCAAGGGCGCGCTCGCCGATGCCACGCCTGCGGCCTTCAACCTCGTACGCATGTCGCTGGCCTTCCTGCTGCTCGCCGCCGCGTATCACCGCTCCTGGCGCGGCCTTCGCCGCGGAGACATCGTCGCCGGCGCAGTGGTCGGCTTTTTTCTCGCAGCCGGCTATCAATTCCAGACCACCGGCCTCGCGCGCACCACGCCGTCGAAGTCGGCCTTCATCACCGGCCTCATGGTCGTCCTCGTGCCGCTCTTTTCATCCATTCCTGCGATTCGCCCACCGGGGGCGCACCCGCCGCGCTGGAACACCTACGCAGCGGCGGCACTCGCCTTCATCGGCATTCTTCTGCTCACTGCGCCGCCTGCGGGCGCGCATCAGCACTCATCCGGGCTTGTCTCGTCCGGGCTTGCGGGATTACTGCCCGATCTCTCGTCCATCAACTTTGGCGATGTGCTCACCTTCGGCTGCGCCATTGCCTTTGCGCTCCATTGCATCGCGCTCAGCCACGTCTCGCCGCGCATTCCCTTTCAGCCTCTGGCGCTGCTGCAGGTCGGCTTCTCGGCGGTCTTCATGGCCATCAGCCTGCCACTCATTGAGCGCCCGCAGATCCATTTCACACCGCGCCTCGTCGTCGCGCTCGTCGTCGCGGCGGCGCTCGCAACCGCAGCGGCCTTCTCCATTCAAAGCTGGGCACAGTCGATTCTGCCCTCCACGCACATCGCGCTGCTGCTCACCTTTGAGCCCGTCTTCGCGTGGATTACGTCGTTTCTCTTCATGGGCGAGCGCCTTGGGCTGCGTCCCGCCATCGGCGCTCTTCTTATCCTGGTTGGAATCGTCCTCACCGAACTCGTTCCGCAGCCGCACGTGCCCAGCGCCCACGAGGCCTGATGAGTAAGTGCCCTACCGCGGCGCAGGATCCGCAGCATCGGCCAGCG
>JBATYG010000189.1:0-13295 GCA_049673945.1 Occallatibacter sp. | reverse complement strand
GGACGACCTTGTTGTGCTGGCCTCGGAGGCAGGCGTGCTCGAAGTGCCCGCCGAGGACATCCGCAAGAAGGGCCGCCTGCAGCCGGGGCGCATGTTCCTGGTTGACACGGTCGGGAAGCGCAGCATTTCAGATGCGGAGATCAAGGAGCAGCTTGCGGCACGCCAGCCTTATGGCAAGTGGCTCCAGGAGCAGCAGGTGACGATGGACCAGCTTCCGGAGCCGTCGCGCACCATCGCCTCTAATCCGGAGACACTGTTGCGCCGCCAGCGCGCCTTCGGTTACAGCGAAGAAGATCTGCGCATCCTTCTGGCTCCGATGGGCGCGAAGGGCGAAGAGCCCGTCGGCTCAATGGGCACCGATGTGCCGCTCGCCTGCCTCTCTGACCGGCCGCAATCGCTCTTCAACTACTTCAAGCAGCTCTTCGCGCAGGTAACCAATCCGCCGATCGACCCCATCCGTGAAGAGCTGGTGATGTCGCTGATCAGCTACATCGGCACGGAGCGCAACATCCTGGATGAGGCACCGGACAACTGCCACACGCTCAAGCTGCCACATCCGCTGCTCACCAATCGGGATCTTGAGAAGCTGCGCCGCGTTTCCTCCGGCGATCTGCTGGCGACAACGCTGCCCGCGCTCTTCCGCGCTGAAGCCGGCGAGGCGGGCCTGCTGCACTCCCTTGAAGACCTGAGCAAGCGCGCCGCCCATGCCGTGGCTTCAGGCTATACGCTGCTGATCATCTCCGACCGCGGTGTCGATTCGACCTATGCGCCGATACCGAGCCTGCTGGCCATGGCCGCGGTGCACAATCGGCTCGTCCGCGACAAAACGCGCACGCAGGTCGCCCTGATTATCGAGAGCGGCGAGCCACGCGAGGTGATGCACTTCGCGCTGCTGATCGGCTACGGCGCCAGCGCTGTGAATCCCTTCCTCGCGATTGAGACTCTGCACGATCTTGATCGTCGCGGTCTGCTGCCGGATAAGGTCACCGGGGCACAGGCTGAGAAGAACTTCATCAAGGCCATCAACAAGGGCCTGCTGAAAACTTTCTCGAAGATGGGAATCAGCACCTTGCAGAGCTACCGCGGCGCGCAGGTC
The DNA here is from genome assembly GCA_049673945.1 of Occallatibacter sp. Classification (GTDB taxonomy): domain Bacteria; phylum Acidobacteriota; class Terriglobia; order Terriglobales; family Acidobacteriaceae; genus Telmatobacter. Next base: position 12,199 of record JBATYG010000189.1, on the reverse strand, counting down.
TTTGAGGCTGTCGGTCTGAATGAGTCGCTGGTGAACTCCTATTTTGCGGGGACCGCCTCGCGCATTGAAGGCGTGGGCCTCGAGGTGCTGGCGCGCGAAGCGCAGCTTAAGCATGCGTATGCCTATCGACCGCTCACCGATTCCGAAACCGACTTGGTTGTGGGCGGCCACTACCAGTACCGCGAAGGCGGCGAGTATCACCTGCTGAATCCGCTCACCATCAGCAAGCTGCAGCATGCAGTGCGGCAGGGCAACCCCAAGACCTTTCAGGAGTACACCGACCTGATCGACAGCCAGAATCGCGTTCTGTGTACGCTGCGGGGCCTGCTCAAGCTCAAGTATGCCGAGCATCCGATTTCAATCGACGAAGTGGAACCGGCGAAAGAGATCGTGAAGCGCTTTACGACGGGCGCCATGAGCTTCGGGTCGATCAGCAAAGAAGCACACGAGACGCTGGCCATTGCCATGAACCGGCTCGGCGGCATGTCAAATACGGGCGAAGGCGGCGAAGACGAAGAGCGCTTCACGCGCGATGCCAATGGCGATCTGCGGCGCAGCGCCGTGAAGCAGGTTGCGAGCGGACGCTTTGGCGTGACGACCAACTACCTGGTGAACGCCGACGAGTTGCAGATCAAGATGGCGCAGGGCGCAAAGCCCGGTGAAGGCGGTCAGTTGCCCGGCCACAAGGTGGATGACGTGATCGCAAAGACTCGGCATTCGATACCCGGTGTCGGCCTGATTTCACCGCCTCCGCATCACGACATTTATTCCATCGAAGATCTGGCGCAGTTGATCTACGACCTGAAGAACGTGAATCCACAGGCGCGGATTGCCGTGAAGCTTGTCTCGGAAGTTGGCGTAGGCACGGTGGCCGCGGGCGTTTCAAAGGCGCATGCCGACGTGGTGCTGATTTCCGGAGACACGGGCGGCACGGGCGCTTCGCCGCTGAGCTCGATCAAGCACGCGGGGCTGCCGTGGGAGCTGGGTCTTGCCGAGACACAGCAGGTGCTGCTGCTCAACGATCTGCGCGGGCGCATCCGCGTGCAGACCGACGGCAAACTGCAGACGGGACGCGACGTAGTAATCGCTGCCCTGCTGGGCGCCGAGGAGTTTGGCTTCGCAACGACGCCGCTGATCACGATGGGCTGCATCATGATGCGTAAATGCCACCTGAACACCTGCTCGGTCGGCATCGCCACGCAGGACCCGGTGTTGCGCGCACGCTTCCAGGGCCAGCCGGAACATGTTGTGAACTTTTTCTTCTTCCTCGCCGAGCAGATGCGCGAGCACATGGCGAAGCTCGGCTTCCGCACTGTAGATGAGATGGTGGGCCGCGTAGACAAGATCGACGCGGCAATTGCCGACGCGCACTGGAAAGCCAAGGGCATCGATCTCTCCTCCATTCTTTACGCGCCCATTGTGCCCTCGCGCGTGGCGCGCCGCAAAATGCAGGCGCAGGATCACGGTCTCGACCAGGCGCTCGATCACATCCTGATTAAAGAGGCTGCGCCTGCGCTCGAATCGAATACGCCGGTGACCGGCAGCTTCGTCATCCGCAACGTGCACCGCACCGTGGGTGGCATGCTCGGCGGCGAAATTGCGCGGCGTTATGGCTCCGCCGGCTTGCCGGACGGCACCATTCATTTCAAGTTCCATGGTTCGGCAGGCCAGAGCTTTGGAGCCTTTGTGCCCAACGGAGTCACGCTCGAGTTGGAAGGCGATGCGAACGACTACCTTGGCAAGGGTCTTTCCGGCGGCCGCATCATCGCCTATCCGGCGAAGACCTCGAGCTTCTTGCCGGAAGAGAGCATCCTTGTCGGCAACGTTGTGCTCTATGGCGCAACCAGCGGTGAGGTGTTTCTGAACGGAATTGCCGGCGAGCGCTTTGCCGTCCGCAACTCGGGCGCAACAGCGGTAGTCGAAGGTGTCGGCGACCATGGCTGCGAATACATGACCAATGGGCGCGTCGTGGTGATCGGCTCCACGGGCCGCAACTTTGCCGCGGGCATGAGCGGCGGGCGGGCCTTCGTCTATGACGACCAGGGGGACTTTTCGACCCGCCGCTGCAACCGCGCTGGCGTTGATCTCGAGCCGCTGGTTGCGAGCGAGGATATCGCCGAGGTGCGCGGCCTGCTCGAGCATCATCGCGATCTGACCGGGAGCCCACGCGCCGCCTGGATCCTGGAACACTGGGCGGACGCGCAGCAGCGCTTCATTAAGGTCTTTCCGCATGAGTACAAGCGCGTGCTGGGCGTGCCGCGCGCAGAGTCTGTTTACGCTTCGCCAATCAATCTGTCGCCTCTGGCGGCGGCCACCGCAGAGGTGCAGCATGGGTAAAGACACGGGTTTTCTTGAAATCGATCGCGAACAGCCTCTCCGCCGCGACACGGACGAGCGCGTCCATGACTGGTTCGAAATCTATCATCCATTTCCAGAGGAAAAACAGCGCGAGCAGGGAGCGCGCTGCATGGATTGCGGCGTTCCCTTCTGCCATACGGGTTGCCCGGTCAACAACCTGATCCCGGACTGGAACGACCTGGTCTACAACGGACGCTGGGAGAGCGCGGTCCGCCGTTTGCATGCGACGAACAACTTTCCCGAGTTCACAGGCCGGATCTGCCCGGCGCCATGCGAGGCCGCCTGCGTGCTTGGCATCAATGCACCTCCTGTCTCGATCAAGCTGATCGAGCGCAGCATTGTTGAACGCGGTTGGGACGAAGGCTGGATTCGCCCCGAGCCACCGGAGCAGAACACCGGCAAACGGGTTGCAGTGGTGGGCAGCGGACCTTCGGGCCTTGCCGCAGCGCAGCAGTTGCGCCGCGCGGGACACTCCGTCACTGTGTATGAAAAGAATGACCGCATCGGCGGCTTGCTCCGCTACGGCATCCCCAATTTCAAGCTCGAGAAGCACGTGATCGACCGCCGCATCGCGCAGATGCGCGCCGAAGGCGTCACATTTGTGACCAACGCGCACGTGGGTGTCAATGTTCCGGTGGAAAGGCTTACGAACGACTATGACGCCGTTCTGCTCTGCGGCGGAGCCGAGCAACCCCGCGACTTGAGCATCCCCGGGCGTGAGCTGAAGGGCGTCCATTACGCGATGGAGTTTCTGCCGCAGCAGAATCGCCGCAACGAAGGCGACGAGATCGATCCGGCGACGGCGATCAGCGCCAAAGGCAAGCGCGTGCTCATCATTGGCGGCGGCGATACCGGCGCCGACTGCCTAGGCACGAGCCTGCGCCAGGGCGCGAAGAGCGTTCATCAGTTTGAAATCATGCCCAAACCTCCGGAGTCGCGCGCAGCGACGACCCCCTGGCCATTGTGGCCGCTGCAGTTGCGCATCGAAAGCTCGCATGAAGAAGGCGGCGTTCGCGACTGGGCAATCAACAGCCTTCGCTTCACAGGCGATGAGAACGGAAATGTGCAGAGCCTGCATGCTACACGCGTGAGCCCCCCGCCAAAGTTCGAAGCCGTCGAGGGAACGGAGTTCACGCTGGATGTGGACCTGGTGCTGCTGGCGATGGGCTTTCTTGGCCCCGTGCGCACAGGCATGATTGAGGACCTGGGCCTTGATCTCGATGCCCGCGGAAACATTGCCACAACGGATTACATGTCTTCAGTTGATGGCATCTTTGCCGCGGGCGATATGCGCCGCGGGCAGTCGCTCGTGGTCTGGGCAATCGCTGAAGGTCGCAAGGCGGCAGCAGCCGTTGACCGGTTCCTGGCGCTTAACGAGGAGCCCATCCAGCCGCATCTTCGCGCCCACGCCTGAGGCCTGCTCTAGCCTCGCGGACCGGCCCCGCCGCCGGTTCGCTGCCCTTTGAAGCCACCTTCAAGCGCCGGCCGGGTAACCCATTCAATCCAACTCGCATCCATACTCAGAGGTGTGCTGGGGAGCGGGGATATATGGGGCGCTTGGGCTGTCAGGCGCTACAAGCGAACGATCCGGAATTCCCCTGTCGATTCGATCCGGCTCAACCGGACAATTCAACTGCCACCAGGGGGACGTCTATGTCCGACGCACCGAGCTCCTACAAGGTGCTCATCGTCGACGACGAACACGCGATCTCCGACTCGCTGGCGAAGATTTTTGTCCTTCGCGGCTATATGGTCAAGACGGCCTATTCGGCCGAGCAGGCGATCGAGATTATCGCCGCTTGGGAGCCTGCTTTGGCAATCGTCGACGTGGTGCTGCCAAAGATGACTGGAATCGATCTCGCCATTCTTCTGCGCGAGAATTACCCCCTGTGCAACGTGCTGCTGGTTTCGGGCCAATTAATCACGTCAGAGCTCGCCGATGAAGCGGCACAAAAGGGCCACACCTTCGACATCCTCGCCAAACCTGTGCCCTTGCCCGATCTGCTTGAGACTGCGGCGGCACTCCTCTCTGCAAAGGCGAAGCCCGACGCCTGATCTTTCAAGGGAGCGGCCTCCATGCTCGAAGTGTGGGTCAACCTTGCGCCGCTGATTCTTGCCAGTGCCGTGCTTCCGCTTCAGACCATTCTGACGCTGCAGTTGGCGCGTTCCTCCACTGCGGCGGCATGCGCATGGGTCGCAGGCATGACGGCTGTTCGCCTTATCCAGGGATTTTTTTTGGCTTTGTGCTCGCGCTAAATGCAAAGCACGATGAATCCGGCTCACCGCGGCTCATACTGGGGAGCATTCTACTGTTGCTGGCCCTGTTGCTCTACGTGAAAGCGATGCGCACAACCTTTGGCGTTGAAGACGAGGACGCACCGCCGCCCGGCTGGCTGACGAAGGCCGGATCAATGCCGCCGCTCGCGGCCTTTGGGGCCGGTGCGGGTTTCATGACCGTCAGCGCGAAGTTTCTCGTCTTTACACTCGGAGCCATCAACGCGATTGCCGAGGCGCAGTTGAGCGCGGAGCGTTCTGTTCTCATCTTCGTTCTCTTCGTACTGCTCGCAGCTATTGTCCACTCATGATCCTCACACTCTCGGTTTCTTCTTCGAGACGGTCAGCGGCTATTCTCGGTCGCTTCAGCGCATGGCTCCAACGCAACAGCCGCGGCATCACCATTTTGGTTGGCGTTGTGTTTGGCACGTGGTTCCTACTCAAGGCACTTAAGCAACTCAGGGTGCTTTGAGCTGAATCAGCGTTGCGAACTTATTCATGACAAGAGCAAGGTGCCTGGCCAGAACCAAGGCCGTCTAGGAAGCTTGCTGCAATTTCTTGCCCTTGGACTCGACAGCGCTGAGCAGATTCCGCCACGATTCGTCGAAGGACTTGGCACCCTGCGATTGCAGGTCGGCCGCCAACTGATCGAGGTCGATTCCCGCTTTTCGAAAGTTATCCAGGACCGTTTCGCAGTCTCCTCCATCGCGCGGAAGAGTTCCGGCCAGTTTGCCATGATCAGCAAAGGCCAGGAGAGTCTTCTCAGGTATGGTGTCGATTGTGTTTGGCGCGGCAAGAGCAGCAATATAAAGAACGTCAGAAGCCTTTGGATCCTTGGTGCCAGTGCTGGCAAACAAGAGCCTCTGGGGCCGCGCACCAAAGTTGGCCAAACGCTGCCAGCGATCGGAGGCCAGAATATCGCGGTAGGCTTTGTACGTCTGCTGGCCGATGGCAATGCCGAGTTTGTCGCGAAGCCGGTCGGGCACTTTGTCCATCGTTGCGCCGTCCCATCGACTCAGGAAGACCGAGGCTACCGAACGAACATCTGGACTGAGGCCCGCTGCAATACGTCGTTCCAGCCCACGCATGTACGCGTCTGCCGACGCCAGATAGTGCTCTCGCGAGAAAAGAAGGGTTACGTTGATGGGCACACCAAGTGCGATTGCCTCCTCGATCGCTGGATTACCTTCCTTAGTCCCCGGAATCTTGATAAAAAGATTCGGACGATTTGCTTTTTTGTGCAACGCAGTCGCTGCCGCCACCGATCCTTTGCTGTCATAGGCGAGAAGAGGCGACACCTCAAGCGAGACAAAGCCATCATTGCCTGCCGTGCGCTCGTGAACCTTGGCGAAAAGATCGGCGGCACGAGTCAGGTCCTGCAAGGCCAGTTCAAAGAACAGCTCCTCGCCTGAAAGATCTGTGGACAAAAGGCGGTCGATCTCCGCGTCATAGGATTTGCTCTTTGAGATGGCATGCTCAAAGATGGTTGGGTTCGATGTCAGACCGGTAACGGAAAAGTCATCGATGTACCCTTTGAGCGTTCCGTTGTCCAGTAAGTCGCGCGTGATGTTGTCGAGCCACAAGCTCTGTCCGAGATCATGAAGTTCCTGCGTCGCTTTCATTGCCCCTCCTGCTCATGCGATTCTCGCCGCTGCGTATGTTATGAGCGCTTCTCGATCAGTTAGATGCGCCATCCAGATTGTTGTGTCGCTCAAATCGCTTGCGACGATCGTGGACGAAAGACGGTCACACCGATATTGAGCGCGAACAGGCTTACGGCAGCGAGCTCAACCACAGCAGAGATGGGAAGAATGCGCCACGCTGGGGTCCAGATGTGTTCATACGCCAAGGGCTCGGCGATCACGCGCAACAGGCATCCGGCGAAAAGCAGGTAGAGTGACCAGGCCATGAGGCCGGTGCTCCAAAGTATGCGCATTCCGCAAAAGGCCGGCAGAACCCGCTGCCCTATGGCGAATACCATGACGGCTACGAATCCAACGGTGATGGCATGGCGGCTGGCTCCCCATATACCGCCCGAAAAGTCCCAGCGAATGGCGATTATTCCAAGCACGCACGATACCAGGAGCCATCCATACGCCAGGCGCACGAAGGATGGAAAAGAGGGATGGACGTTCAGGAGCTTGGGCGGGTGAATGGACCTCTTCCACACGTTGAGCGCGTCAATCGCCAGCAGGGCGGCCAGCAGAAAAGCGATCTCGGCAAAGGGAAGGCGCTGCAAAAACGTAGCGATGACACCTGTAGCGCTCAGCACATACGCAGCATAGAGTGTCTTCGGCTTAGGGGCCTGAAGTCCCAGAAATACCGGCAGCCAGTGCGCATTGAATCCCCATATGGTGGGCACCAGGACGCCCCAGAGCGCGAGCACAATGAACTGCTGATCGGTCAGGTGCGGCAGGGCGGGTGAGCTGCCGTGCACTGCCTGCTCCACCAGCAGCCAGCCATTGACGGCAAGAGCCACCAGAAAGGCGAGCGAGGCGCAGGCGACCAGCCGCATCCATGCGTTGTCCTTCGTTTTGTCCTTCGTGCCGGTGCCGGCAGGGGGGTGCCTGCGTACCGACATGTAGAAAGCAACAAAACCCGCCAACTGCAATGCTGCGGAAATGGGCAGGAGCGCTCGCCATCCATCATCCGCCACGCCGCCTATCCAGCGCAGCGAGACGCCCGTGGTCCACAGGCCCCAGGCTACCCAGCCGGCTCGAGCCGGGAACGCCCTCGTGCCATTCATTTTGGTAAGAGAGTAGAACCCTATGCCGAGAATGAACGATCCGATCCAACCGAAGATCTGCGCCTGACCATGAGCCTGAAGCCGGGCCTGAGGAACTGCCTCCGGCCCATGCCCCCGTGAAATATCAAGCAGGTTCCACACGCCGAGAAAAGTGCCTGGCAGGAGCATGAAGGCCAGTCCGCTTATGACAAAAGCCGTGACGAGCCGTTGGCTCCGCCGCTCGCCGGCAATACGAGCTCCGTTTTCGCTTTCCGTTGCGGGATTGATTGCGGCGCTCATGCTTCTTCTCAACTCTCCAGCTGAGCATGATGCGCGCAAGGCCGCAGTGACAAAGATCACTACCCCAATTGCTAAATGCCGCCAGAACGAGGAACATGGAGACACATGACGGCTCAAGAGAAACTCAACGCGCTGGCCGGGACCGACCTCTTCGGCGCGGTGCCCGAAACCGCGTTGCGCGAGCTTGCCGAAACGATGCGCGAGCGGCGCCTGGTGCGCGGCGAAGTGCTGTTCTCTGCCGGAGACAAAGCGGCCGGGATGTTTGTAGTAGTGTCGGGAACGTTGCGCGCCTATCGGCAAACGCGCGAAGGGCGCGAACAGACGATCCACGTGGAAGGCGCGGGCGCAACGTTGGCGGAGGTTCCTGTATTTGATGGAGGGCCGCATCCCTCAACCGTCCAGGCCGAAGAAGACTCGATTGTGCTGTTCGTTCCGCGGCAGTCGATGCGCCTTTTTCTGACGACGAACCCTGAAGCGGCGCTGGCGGCATTGGCACTCCTCGCGCGGCGGCTGCGCAGGGTGTCGGCGCTGGCCGAGCAGCTTGCCTTGCAAGATGTGGCCCAGAGACTGGCCGCGATGCTGGCGGAAGAGACGGCCAGCCAAACCGGTGAACTGAAAGACGGCGTCTCGATTTCTCTGCCGTCTCCGCATCAGAGTATCGCCTCGCGGTTAGGCTCGGTGCGAGAGGTGATCACCCGGCAACTGCACCGGCTCGTCGACGATGGCGTGATTGCAATACACGGGCACCGCTTGACGGTACTGGACGCCGCTGCATTGCGGGCGCGCGCGGGCATGGAAAAAAGCTAGGATTTGCGGCGGCTGGTGCTGAGATACGTCTTCAGTGCGACCGCGTTGTTGTGCTCCTCGTCGTGTGAGCTGAAGAGCAGCGTGACTTTGCCTTTGCGCGCCGCGGCACGAATGGGCGCGAGGGCTTCGGGCCGAGCGTCGAGTTCGGCGAAATAGCGGTGCTGAAATTCCTTCCACTTTGCCGGGTCATGGCTGAACCACTGCCGCAGTTCGGTGCTGGGAGCGGCATCTTTCAACCAGCCATCCAAATGCAGCGCCTCTTTGCGAATACCGCGCGGCCACAGTCGCTCCACCAGAAAGCGAACGCCATCCGCGGAGTGCTCCGCCGGTTCATAGACCCGCTTGAGTTGAATCATGTATCCGCCCTCCTTCCTGGTTGGATGCTGTGATTTAAGTCACGGCGGCAATGGCGCCACGCCTCGTAAGGTGAAAACGAAGCAAGATTCCACTTGGCCGAAAGCAGGACTCCATTATGCACATTTACAACGTACGCGAGCTGGTTGAATTTGACGAGGCGAAGTTTCTCCCCAAAGTTCTCATGAACCGTCCAGGATACCGGCTCGTGCTGCTGAACCTGCGCGCGGGACAGAGCTTTCCCGAACACGCGACCAAGGAGGTGGTGACGGTGTACGCAATCAGCGGACACGTTACCTTCTACGAGAAGCGCTCGCCGTTTGAGATGCGCGCCGGCCATGTTCTGTTCATCGACGGTGGAGCACCTCATGCGCTGGAGGCGCGCGAGGATTCGACGCTGCTGGTGGTGGCGGCGGGCAGCCCGGTTGCGGCGGAGAAGCCTGAGCTGGATCTGCGTGAAGTGCCGCGGCCGCAGCGGCATCCTCAGGTGTTTGCGAAGTTCGACGCACTGCCGGTCGGCGAGTGGTTTGAATTGGTGAATGATCACGATCCGGTTCCGCTGCAGAGGCAGATGCAGGCGATGCGCCCGGATCAGGCGGAGTGGAGCTACGTAGAGCGCGGGCCGGATGTGTTCCGCATTCGCGTGCGCCGCGTTGCGCCGCTGAGCGGGCCGTCGAGTGCAGCTCCAGTGCAACCGGACACGTTGCTGGGCACTCGGCGGTAAGGCTCAGAGTCAGCATCGCGCACTTTTGACAGGTAAAGGAGAAGACGCATGCCCTATATCATCGCGGAGCCTTGCATTGGAGTAAAAGACACGGCATGCGTGGATGCTTGTCCTGTGGACTGCATTCATCCGCGCAGGGACGAGGCCGATTTCGAAAGTGCTCCTCAGCTCTATATCAATCCCGCGGAGTGCATCGATTGTGGCGCGTGCGTGCCGGTGTGTCCGGTGTCGGCAATCTTCGCCGAGGCTGATCTTCCCGAAGAGTGGGCACAGTATGCAAAGATCAACGCTGACCACTACCTGGAAGCGCCGCAAAAGGAAGGGTAGCCATGCTGATGCAGATCGGACAAAAACCGGAGCACGATTTTAGTGAACCGATTGGGATGCTCGAAGATTGCCACAAGCGCATCCTCCACTTCATGCAAACGCTGGTGGCGCTCACGGAATCGGTCGGCGCCGCGCCGCTGAACGCCGATGACCGCGATGCATTGGAGCGATCCCTGAGGTACTTTCGCGAATCGGCTCCACGGCACAACTCCGACGAGGAAGAATCTCTTTTTCCAAGACTGCAGAATCATCCTGAAGCGCAGAATGGCATTTCCGCACGCATTTCGTCGCTTGCAGCGGATCATCGCTGGGTTGAAGCTCAGCATCTCGAGATAGACACGATTGGAGGCCGCTGGCTTTCTGCCGGCGTTCTCCATCCGCGCGATCATGCGCGATTGCGCGCTATCATCCATCCCTTACTCCGCTTTTATGCGCATCACATCGAGATAGAAGAGGCCGAGGTATTTCCGGCGGCGCGGCGCCTCCTTTCCGCCACCGAAAGAGATGCAGTGGGCAGAGAGATGGCGGAGCGGCGAGGCCTCATGGCACCGCACGAGGCGGGCGTCCTTCCATAAACACAGCACGGCTGGCTCCGAGAAATGCCGTGGGCGAAGGGGTTCCATGATTGCTTTTGACCCAGCGCATAAGGCCGTGCACGATCCTGGCGATCGTCGCTTTCGAGTCTGGGTGCGGCCTTCGATTCTGGTCGGGATCGGCGCGGTAATCCTCGCGCTGGTCGCGGCGGCGTGGATTCAGTTCCTATTCTTCGGCCTGCCGAGGATCCCGCCGGTGCCCCAGATCTATCCCAATAACTTCGCCGGGCCGCACGGCTTTCCGCTATGGGTGCGCTGGAGCCATTTCTTCAATTTCTTTTTCGTCATGCTGCTCATCCGCAGCGGGCTCTCGATCCTGTTCGATCATCCGCGGCTCTACTTCAACGATGATTGCACTCCCGGTACGGAGTGGCTCCGCTCAACGCCGGTCAAGGTTCCACGCGACCGCGTCTGGACCGCAAAGGACGATGCCCGATACCTCACACCTGTCGTCGGCACGCCCGGATATCGACATACCATCGGCGTAGCCCGGGTCTGGCACTTTATCAACGTGCATGGCTTCATCATCACCGGCATCTTCTTTATCGCCATGCTGTTTAGCACCGAGCAATGGAAGCGCATTGTCCCCACCTCACCGCTTGTGCTCACGCAGGCGTGGAACACCTGGGTGCATTACGCCACGTTCCATATGCCCGCCGAGCCGAATGGCTTTTACGGATACAACGCTCTGCAGATGATCGCGTACTTTGCCGTGATCTTTGTCTTCGGCCCCGCGGCCATTCTCACCGGCATCGCCATGTCGCCGGCGGTTGTGAATCGGTTCCCGTGGTATGCGAAGCTATTCGGCGGCAGGCAATCGGCTCGCTCCATCCATTTCCTCACGATGCTTAGTTTCCTCGCGTTCCTTACGGTACATGTGACTTTGGTTGTGATGACCGGCTTCGCGCGCAACATGAACCACATCGTGCTGGGTACGGATACGCAAGGGCGCCTCGGACTATGGCTCGGTTTCTGCGGCATTGCCGTTGTGGTTCTATCCTGGGTTGTCGCGCACTGGCTTTCGTGGCGTTATCCTCGGCGTTTGCAGCACGCCCTCAAGGTCGTGACATACCCGATGCAGTTGCTTACGTTGAACCGGCTTGTTCCGCAACAGAAATACGACGAGAAGGACATCTCGCCCTATTTTTGGCCCAACGGCAAGATGCCTGTTCGCGAAGATTGGAAGCACCTGGCGGAGAATGGCTTCCGCGATTTCCGGCTTAAGATCGGGGGGCTGGTTGAGCATCCCGTCGAACTTTCGCTCGCGGAATTGGAAGACCTTGGAGCCATGGAGCACATCACGATGCACCATTGCATCCAGGGCTGGAGCGGCATTGCCAAATGGGGCGGACTGCCGATGAAGAAGCTCGTAGAGTTGGTGCGCCCGCGCCCGGAAGCGCGCACCGTGGCGTTCTACTCTTTCGGTGAAGCGCTCTATGGCGGTCCCTACTATGACACGCAGAGCCTCGAGAATGTGCTCAAGGACCAATGCCTGCTGGCTTCGCAAATGAACGGGAAAAGGCTTGAACACCTCTACGGCGCTCCACTTCGGTTACGCGTCGAAAACCAACTCGGCTACAAGATGGTGAAGTGGATCGAGAGGATTGAATTCGTTGAGTCGGAGAAACTGCTCGGCAAGGGAGAGGGCGGAAAGAATGAAGATGACGAGTATTTTGATCTTCTGCCGAACATCTAATGCGAAGATTTATATCTAATGCGAAGATTTCGCTCGATCCC
>JBATYG010000188.1:0-4543 GCA_049673945.1 Occallatibacter sp. | reverse complement strand
CTTCTGCCACCCATGCCGCGACATCTTTGCGCCGGACCTTGCCGGTGGCGGTTCGCGGCAGGTCGGGCTCAGGCCAGAGCGCCCAGCGGCGCACGCGCTGGAACTCGGCGAGGCGGGTGTTGGCTTGCTCGACTGCTTCGGCTGCGTGGCTGTCGTCTCCGCGCACGGCGAGCACGGCATAGGGCTCGGGGCCGTTTGCGGTTTCGATGGGCACGACCGCACAGCCGGCAACGCCCGGTTCCTGCTCGATTGCGGCCTCCAGATCTTCAGGGTGGATATTGACGCCGGCCGCGGTCACGATGACCTCACTCTTGCGGCCGAGGAATTTGAGTTCGCCTGTCTCCTGTTTTTCAGCCAGATCGCCCGTCGCCAGCCATTCGCTCTCGCGCTGCCGCAGTGCGCCGCTGCTCCACGTGGCGGTGGAGATCATCGGTCCGCGCACCAGCACTTCACCATCAGCGCCGATTTTCACTTCGCGCCCTGGCAGCGGCTTGCCGATGGTGCCGCGCGCTACGTGGAAGGGATGATTCAGCGTGATCAGCGCGGTGGTTTCCGTCATGCCGTAGCCCTGCACGACCACGAAGCCGAGCGCGTTCCAGAACTGCTCAAGAGGACCGGAAAGCGCGCCGCCGCCTGAGATCAGCGCCCAGAACTTGAAGCCGAAGGTGTGGTGCACTTTTCTAAAGCGCCACCAGCGCTGCCATGCCTTCAGGCCCTTTGACGAGGCGACACGCGCAGCCAACTTTGGATCGGTGAACTCGAGATGCATTTTCAGCAGGCCGATCACGCGAGGCACCGCGGCCAGTACGCTGATGCGCTCGCGCTCGATGGTTTCGATCAGGCGCAGAGCCACCATGCGGCTCTCAAAGTGGACCTCGGCGGCAAAGATCGCCGGCACCCAGAGGCCCATCGTCTGCCCGAAGACGTGGCTGAGCGGCAGCGTGTGCAGAAAGCGCAGCGGGTGCACGTACTTCTCGTAGCGCATATAGGGCCGCGCGCCGTCTTCAATAGGCCCCACGCTCGCAAGCACGTTGCCATGCGTATGCACAATGCCCTTGGGCTCGCCCGTTGTGCCGGACGTAAAGAGAATCTGCAGCGGAGTGTCGCGGTTGATGCCTTCGACCGGGCCCGTTTCTTCAGCGGGAAGGGAAGCCGGCCATTCGTCAAAGGAAACGCGGCAATAATCACCTGATAGTTTGCTCAGCAGCGCGGCATCGCCAGCTACGAGCTTTGGTTTCACATCGGCTGCAACGCGGGCGGCAAAGTCGGCGCTGCCGTAGGCATCGAGAGGAACGGCAAGCGCGCCGCGCAGCATGATTCCGTAGAAGGCTGCAATCCATTCAGCGCCGTTTTCGGCCCACAGCACAACGCGGTCGCCCATGCCCACGCCACGCTGAGCGAGCAGTGTGGCACAGCGGCCGGCTAGATGCGCGATGTCGCCATAGCTGGTGGCCTGGCGGCGGTTTCCCCGGATACGAACCACGGCGATTCCGCGATCGTAGCGCCGAAAATCGTCCAGCAGAGTAGCCAGGTTGTCGCGCATGCAACCTCATGGTAGCAAGCGTGCATTCGCGGGGCTTCGCGGAGTCATGCTCTCCGGCGTTACCCGGCGGGAACCAGCACAATCTTCCCGTTTACGCCGCCCTCTTCGGCTAGGCGGTGAGCCTCTGCGGCGTGTTCGAGCAGCATCACGCGAGCGATGGGAATTGTAAATTCGTCGCGGGCCACGTCTTCCGCAAGCCTGCGCAATTGGGTGGCATCGGGCTGAGCGAAGACTGTTTCTGCGCGGACGCCAAGTTTCTTTGCCGCGTCGGGAACTCCCAGGACTGAGCCAAGCACACCGCCCTTGCGAATCGCCTTCAACAGCTTCTGGATCGTTGCTCCATCGACCGTATCGGCAATCGCGTCCAGATCGTGCAGCTTGTCGATTTCAGCATCGTCGTCGATAGCCACCACGCCATCCACCTGGAGTCTCGTGGCCGCCGAGTGCTTTTCAGACGCGCGCACTCCGGCCAGAACGTGAACGCCAAGCTTGTGAGCTACATGAACAGCCGACCTTCCCACTCCTCCCAATGCGCCCGTGACGAGCACAGTCTGGCCTTTTGTCGGACTCACGCCGCGCTCAATCAATTGAGCGCCAGTGGTGGTCACCAGCGGCAGGGAACCGGCCTGGTCGAAAAGCAGACCGTCGGGAATCTGCGCGAGCACATTGGCTTCGACCGCGACAAATTCCGCGTATGTCTTGTTCGCCAACCCCATGACCCTCATGCCCTTTGTGAAGCCGGTCACATTCCTGCCCCACTCAACCACTTCACCGGCGAGATCGCGCCCAAGGATCGCAGGAAACTGAAGTGGGTGGAATGCTTTGGCAGCCCCGCTGCGCACCTTGTAATCGATTGGGTTGATGCTGGTCGCCTTCAGCCTGACCAGCACTTCGTTGTCACCGATCTTTGGCATTTCCACTTCTTCGTAATGCAGCTCCTTGGGACCCCCATACTGTCTCAGTACTATAGCTTTCATCGCTCACCTCAGGCAGTTAGGATGCCCCGATCAACCAACGTATCGTACTTTCGCTTCCTCTTCGCTTCGGCGTGTTTTATCCTCTACTGAGTCGTGTCTTGAATCGTGCCGAATCGCTCCTTCCATTCCGGCTCCAACCCGGCCGTTGAAGCAGACCCCTTCGCCTGCTTTCACCCGGTGACGGCGGAGTGGTTTCGCGCCGTCTTCGACGTGCCCACCGCTCCGCAGCGGCTGGGCTGGCCGGTGATTGCCCGCGGCGAAAGCGCGCTCATCCTTGCTCCCACCGGCACCGGCAAAACGCTCGCCGCGTTTCTCTGGTGCCTTGACCGGTTGATGCTGCATCCGCAGCCGGAAGACCACCGCAAGGGCTGCCGCATCGTCTACGTCTCGCCGCTCAAGGCGCTGGCGGTCGATGTAGAGCGTAATCTGCGCTCGCCGCTCGCCGGCATCGCCAACATGGCGCGCCGCCGGGGCGTGCCCTTCCACGATCCGCTTATCAGCGTCCGCACCGGGGACACTCCGCAGCAGGAGCGAGCACGCTTCCGCCGGCAGCCTGCCGACATCCTGATCACCACGCCCGAGTCGCTCTACCTGATGCTGACCTCGCAGGCGGCCGACGCCCTGCGCACCGTCGACACCGTCATCATCGATGAGATTCATGCCATGGTGCCGACCAAGCGCGGCGCCCATCTTGCCCTTTCGCTCGAGCGCCTTGAGGCCCTCACAAAGCGCCCCATTCAGCGCATCGGGCTCTCGGCAACACAGCGGCCACTTGAGGAGGTAGCGCGCTTTCTGGGGGGTGTGGAAATTCCTGTGGAACAGAAGGAAAAGCCGTCGGCAAGAAGCAGCAAATACGAATGTTTAGGCGGCCAACCTCAAGCGGAAGTTGAAGAACAAAAACATCCCGAAGAACGTCTCACGCTTCAAGTGGCCGAAGTGCCCGAGGCCCATGGCTGGGCCGCCGATATCATCGAACAGGCGCCTCTGCAATATCGTCCAGTCACGATTGTGAATGCAAGTGCAATCAAGCAATTAAAGCTGCGAATTGAAGTTCCAGTTGAGGATATGGCGCGCCTCAATGTCATGGAGGAGATCCCCACCGGGCCGGCCTCGCAGATGCCCCGGCGCGTCTCGATCTGGAATGCGATTCATCCCCGGCTGCTTGAGCTTATCCGCGAGCGCAACTCGACCATTCTCTTCGTGAACAGCCGCCAGGTCGCCGAGCGGCTCGCTGGTGCGCTCAACGACCTGGCCGGCGAGCCAATCGCACGCGCGCATCACGGGTCGCTGGCTGCGGCGCAGCGGTCGGTGATCGAGGAGCAGTTGAAGGCCGGACAGATTCGCGCCCTGTGCGCCACCTCGACCCTCGAGCTCGGCATCGACATGGGCGCGGTCGACCTGGTCATCCAGATAGAGGCGCCGCCTTCGGTGGCCAGCGGCATGCAGCGCATCGGCCGCGCCGGCCATCACGTGGACGCGGTGAGCGAGGGTATTCTCTTCCCCAAGTACCGGGCCGATCTGGTGGCCTGCGCGGCGGTGACCCGGGCGATGCATGAGGGGCATATCGAGTCGACGCGCTTCCCCCGCAATCCCCTCGACGTGCTCGCGCAGCAGATGGTCGCCATCGTCGCGCACCCTCCCGGCGCGGCGAAGCCAGCGCACTCGAAGCCCCGCCGTATCCTGCCCGGGACCGTGCTGCCGCCGGACCCAAAGCCCGAGGTCAGCGTCGACGCCCTTTACGACCTTGTTCGGCGGGCGGCTCCCTTTGGCGGGCTTACACGTTCGAGCTTTGAGGGCGTGCTCGATCTGCTCAGCGGGCGTTACCCTTCGGACGAGTTCGCCGAACTGCGCCCGCGCCTCACCTGGGATCGCATCCGGAACGTCGTGACGGCCCGTGACGGAGCCCAGCGGCTGGCGATTCTGAATGCCGGAACGATTCCCGACCGCGGGCTCTATGGCGTCTTTCTCGCGCACACCGAGGACAAGCCGGTGCGCGTCGGCGAGCTCGACGAGGAGATGGTCT
>JBATYG010000187.1:0-3479 GCA_049673945.1 Occallatibacter sp. | reverse complement strand
GTCGAGCGCGTAGAGGCGATCTTTCCGGCTCATGGGAGCAAAGCCGGCGGAGGCGAAGCGGCGATCGAGAATTTCTGGGGCGTCTTCGCGAATCCAGTCAAGACTGGGCTGGCCCGTGCGGTTGTCAAAAGGAAGCACGAGCAGGATGCGGCCGCGCCCGGCGCTCGCGGTCTGAGCAACGGCATCGGAGGGCGACTGGCCGATGGCCGGACGGGAGAGGAAGACACCGAGACCCAGGGCGGCGAAAATGAGCCACATCTTATTTTTTGGCGATTGCAGTTTGAGAAGCACGTCACCGCCGATTATAGGAGGTTACCCCGGACCGATGCGGGCCCGGAAAGCCCTATTCAGGGCACGATGGTTTCGCGCGGCGCGACGGGTGGCCGCAGCGCAGCCTCAAACTGGCGATTGAAGCGGATCAGAGCAATCCACATGCCGTGGTCTTCGCGCCGCCAGACGAGAACGCCATGGAGGCGCAGGGCAATGGCCTCAGGCGGCAGGTCGTGATGCAGACCGAAGTAGCGCTCGTCAAAGGCTTCACTGCGGTGACCAAGGCTCAGGGACAATCCCGGCGGATCGTACTTGGTGGAGAAAACGAGCGCGGCAGAGTAGCCGCCGGGGTCATCGGCGGCGCGCTCGATCTGCGGCTCGGTGAAGTCGTCGAGGCGGTAGACATCCCATGGCTCGAGGACGTAGCCAAGCTCGGGCCGGGTGAGCTCGTCAGTGACGGGCCAGGACGAGAGCACGGTTGCGCCGCGATAGCGTGCAGTAAGCTGCGCAATAGCAGCCTGGTGCATCCTGATCATCCGCGCGTATTGGAGATTATCTTCCGGCGCGAAGCGATAGGGCGGGTTGATGAAGATGCCGGCGACGAAAGCCGCCGCGGAAAGCAGAGTGAGCCCCTGCCAGAAGGGCACATGCCTGTACATGGTGGAAACGCAAACCAGCAGAACCAGCGGATACATGGGCAGAAGATAGCGCGTGAGCAGCGCGCCTCCGAGCACGCTGAAAAGAATGGCGTTGGCGAGCAGGATCAGGAAGATCGCAAAGAGAGGGACTTTCGCAATCGCAGGGCGGGGGCGGCCCTTAGCGTCTTTGCGCAGATTGAGCATGAGCGCGGCGAAGGTCATGAGCACCGGCACAAAAAGATTCATGTGCGCGGTGAGGTGCAGGATGCGATGGCCGAAGGCGGCGAGGATACGCACAGGCGTGAGGGTGGCCTCGGCGTTGTAGCGCAGGAACTCAGGGTTGCCGAAGACATAGCCTGTTTTCATCTTGTGCCATGCGTACCAGGCAACCAAGGGCAAAATACTTGACGCGAACCGCGCGGCGTCACGCAGATGGCGGAACCCCTCGGGAGCCCTGGCGCGCAGGGCCTGGACGCCACTGAAGGCGGCCAGGGTGAACGGTACGGCGATGGCGGTCTCTTTTGAGAGGGCGGCCGCCATGAACCACAGCGCGGCCATCCACGGCTTGCGGTTGCGCTGCGGCAGCGCATAGACGAGTCCCCAGAGCGTGCAGGCGGCGGCGAAGATGTCGGCGTGAGCGAGAGAGCTTTGCGCAAACCAGATGGGATAGAGCGCGGTGAGGGCAACTGTCCAGAAGGCGACCTGCGCGGAGCGCGCAAGCTGCAATGCCAGCCGCCAGACGGCGGTGAGCGCGAACGACGCCACCACGAGGACCGCTTCGCGCGTCACCTCGGGGACGAAGCCCGAGGCCTTCCACCACAGCGCCAGGTAGACGCTGGGCAACGGCGGATGCGCGTTGCTGAGCGTGGTGATGGGAATGAGTGAACCGGTGCGGAAGAAGTCCCATGCCGCAGGAATGTAGTAGCCGGCTTCGTCCCAGTAATAGGGCAGGCGCAGCAGAGAGAAATGCGTCGCGTAAAGAGCCGCGAAAATAACCGGGAAGATCATCCATGCCGGAAACGGCTCGTCCGGCCGGGGCATGAAGAATCTTTTCAGGCGCAGGTTCGTGCTCATGGATCTCCGCAGTGCGGCATAAAGGGCCGGCAAGCGTGCTCAGGCGTTGCGGGGGAGATGCGACGGGAAAGCCGGGCTAGTTCACAGGCCCTTGCGGGAAACCCTGCCCCTGGGGTTCGAGCTTCAGCGTGCCGAAGGCCTGCTCATATTGTCCGAGGTTCTGGCCGAGCACGTTCCACAAAGCCTTGGCCTGCTGCGGGCTTAGATAGATGGCCTGATGATTGCGAATGGTGACCTGCTCAGGGCTGTCACTCGACGCCAGGCCGAAGACGAGCTGGAAGTCCCAGACGCTGACGCGCACCTGCACGCTGTTGGCATAGGATTCGCGGTAGTCGTCCGTCCGGGCAAGATTAATTTGCGGCTGCTGCGGTGTCTGACTCATGGTTCCACCAGATTACTCTGCCAACGCGAAGACGTGGGTACTTAGCATTCAATGCGAAGGGGGCAGTGGATCAAATGGTGCGGAAGGCGGGACTTGAACCCGCAAGCCTTTTGGGCGCCAGCTCCTAAGGCTGGTGTGTTTGCCATTTCACCACTTCCGCAGCGTGGCGGCCGGAGGCAATCTGCCGACGCCTTCGGTGCATCTTCTTCCAGTGTATGAGCAGCCCGATTCGAATGGCAATATAACTAACCCGTGCGCGTTGCCAGCTGTTCTTCTATGCTGAAGCGCGGAAAGAGAAACGGCTATGAGAGTGCGCATGAGGACGACGCTGGCGGCACTGCTTTTAGCGGGGCTGAGCACCGTGATGCAGGCGGGCGACAAGCCGGCACCGATACGCGGGCAGGGGTGTGTGAGCGCAGGTGTTGAGCCGCGCTGCCTGGTGGTGCGCGATCTGCGCGCGGGAAAACTCTACAACCTGGTCTTCACAGGCATGCAGCCAACGATTGGCGAGGGCATCGAGTTTGTGGCGCTGCCGCACCAGGGGCCGGTCGTGTGCCTGCAGGGCGCGGCCTTCGATGTGACCGCGTGGACGCGCAAGGATTCGCTGCACTGTCATCCGAAGGCAGCGCCGAAGAAGTGAAGTGTGGCTGCTAATGGGCGATGCGATAGATGCGGGCGCAGTTTTCCCCCAGGATGGCATTGCGCTCGCCTGGAGTCAGGCCGTCAACATAGTCCTGCACAATGTTCATCACGGAGGCGTAGCTGCCGGCAACGGTGCAGACGGGCCAGTCCGAGCCGATCATGAGCCGTTCAGGACCGAATGCTGCAAAGACCGCATCAAGATAGGGCGCGAAGTCGGCAGCGGCCCAATGACTCCAACGCGCCTCGGTGACCATGCCGGAAAGCTTGCAGTAGACGTTGGGGAAGGCGGCGAGCGCCGCAATGTCACGGCGCCAGGGATCGAGGACGCCGGCGGCGATGCCGGGTTTGGCAATGTGATCGAGCACAAACGTCTGGCGGGGAAACTCCGCGACCAGCTTTGCGGCGCAGGGGAGATGCCGGGGATAGAGAAGCAGGTCATAGACGAGGCCGAACTCCGCAAGCTGCGCGATGCC
>JBATYG010000186.1:0-1843 GCA_049673945.1 Occallatibacter sp. | reverse complement strand
TCCACCGGCGTGGCGCTGAGGCGGCTGCTGGCGAGCTCAGCCGGAACGGCATGGACCTTCGCCGTTTCGACGGGCCTGCTCGAGTCGTGCGGAACGGCCGTGGTGGGCGTGACTTCTTCGGTCTTCTTCGGGTCGGTGCGTGTGGGCGGCGCGGTCGAGGCTACCGAGGGCGCGGCGGTTGCCTGCTCGGGCGCAACGGCGTCGCCCTTGCTAGCAGCTTCAACGGCGCTGCGGTTGTTTTCGTCTTCGAGGTTCTGCATACGCTCGATCACATCCTTTTCCGCGCGGGGAAAGAGCGGCGCGGGCTCGTTGAATTTCGTTCCGGCTTTCAGGCCGCCCCAGGCGAGATGGGTGAGAAATTGCTCTTTTGCCGCATCCTGAATTTCGCCCAGTCCCAGTTGCTTCCAGACCCTGGCGGCCGATTCCGGCAGAACGGGGTAGACCAGTGCTGTAGTGATGCGAATGGCCTCGGCGGCAGTTGCAAGCACGCGCGCCTGAAGTTGCTGATGGTCGGCGTCGGAGCGCTCAACGGGCTTCTTCCACGGAGCGTTGGCGGTGAGGTAGCTGTCAGTTTCAGCGATCAGCAGCCAAAGCGCCTTGAGCGCCTCGGAGAAGTTCATTTCATCGAAGACAGGGCCGAATTCGGCGATTGCGCGCGTGGCATGCTCGCGCAGCGAAGCCTCGGCGGGGGTCTCCGCGCTGGCCGCGGGCACGGCGCCGGCAAAGTACTTGTGCACCATGTTGACGACGCGGCTCACCAGGTTACCGTAGCCATTGGCGAGGTCGCCATTGTAGCGCTGCACGAGCGCGTCAAAGCTGAAGTTGCCGTCCTGCCCGAAGGGGATCTCACGCAGCAGAAAATAGCGCAGCGCATCGGCGCCAAGCACTTCGTGTACCGTTTCGGCGCGGACGATGTTGCCGCGCGACTTCGACATCTTGCCCTGATCGAAGAGCAGCCAGCCGTTGGCGCGTACCGAGCGCGGCAGCGCGATGCCGGCGGCCATGAGAAATGCGGGCCAGTAGACGCAGTGGAAGCGGCTGATCTCCTAGCCGATCAGGTGCAGATCGGCGGGCCAGAATTTGGCGAAGCGCGCCTGGTCGGCCGGATCGTCTGAGCCATAGCCGAGCGCGGTGATGTAGTTGGCCAGCGCGTCGAGCCAGACGTAGACCACCTGCTTCTCGTCGCCGGGGACGGGAATGCCCCATGAGAAACTGGCGCGGCTGACGGAGAGGTCTTTAAGACCGCTGCGAACAAACGAGATGACTTCGCGCCGCGTAGACTCGGGCTGCATGAAGCCTGGATTGGCGTTGTAGAACTCGAGGAGCTTGCGCTCAAAGGCCGAGAGCTTGAAGAAGTAGTTCTCCTCACTGACGGTTTCCGTGATGCGTCCGCAGTCCGGACAAGGCGCGCCGGGCGCCACGTCAACCCAGGCTTCATCTGATACGCAGTACTGGCCGGTGTAGGAGCCCTTGTAGATGTAGCCACTCTCTTTGAGGGCGGCAAAGAGCTTTTGAACGCCGCGCTTGTGGCGGGGCTCGGTGGTGCGAATGAAGTCGTCGTAGCTGAGGCCGAGTTTGTCCCACAGGCCTCGGAATTCAGCGGCGATTGCGTCGGCGAACTCCTGCGGCGTGCGGCCGGCGAGCTTCGCGGAGCGCTCTATCTTCTGCCCGTGCTCGTCAGTGCCTGTGAGGAACCAGGTGTCGATGCCCATGGCACGCTTGCGCCGCGCAATGGCGTCGCAGACGATGGTCGAGTAGGCGTGACCCAGGTGCGGCCGCGCGTTCACGTAGTAGATGGGCGTGGTGAGATAGTACCGGGTCGGGCTGGATGCGGCGTTGCTCA
>JBATYG010000185.1:0-10798 GCA_049673945.1 Occallatibacter sp. | reverse complement strand
ACACCCGCATCCATCGAGATCTCGGTCAGGTCGCCATCCCGCGCACCTTGCGCATAAAGCACTCGCGTCAACCGCACCCCCGACTTCACTTCGAGTTCGCCGAGGGTGGATGCGATCGACGAGTAATTTGCGGGAATCCTCTTGTCGTAGAACGCCTGCATCTGATCACGCGACTCCGCGACGCGATGATCGAGCCCGCGCAGCGGCGCGGTTTGCAGATTCAATGCCTTCAGGCGAACTTCTTTGCTGGCGACTGTCTCCGCGGAGCTGCCGTTCAGGTCAAAGCCAAGACGGACCGCCAGCCCGATCACGAGCACTGCCAGGGCCGCGAGCCCGACATAATGCCACATCAGCGGAGACGCCGTGCGCTCGCGTAATGTCGAGGAGCCGTTACTCATCGCGGTCCTCCCACGTGCGGCTGTCTTGGAGCCCTGGGACGAGGAGCGCCGCCGCCAGATGAGGCATGATGCGCGCCGCCCGCCGCCTTCGCCGGCTCAGAACCGTTGCTCTTTCCCTGCGCGGCATTTCGCTCCTGCGCCGCCACCGGATTGTAGTCGGCGAGCAGGTCAAAGTTGACTCGGCTCGAGAGGCTTACCGGCTCAACACGCTCTCCCGGTCCGCCTGAAGACTCACTGCTCTCACCCACCATCCGCGGCTGCATAAAGTGCTTTGAGTGCTCCAGATTCTCAAGCAGCTGAACGGCGCGATCCCGTGGGCCGAGAACGCGCAGATGGAGTGTGATGTGGCCTTCTTTGTCCCTTGTCGGTTCAAGCGTCGTCACCTGCACGCCGCTGGGCAGCACCGTTTCAAGGTCTTCCATCGCCAGGGTCCATGAGAAAGCTTTTGCGTCGATGATCTGGTTCAGATTCTGAGCCTCGGCCAGCACGGCCGCATTCTGCGGTTGCCGCATCATTGCCTGGTAGCCCTGGCGCTCATTGGCGACGCGCTGAATCCGGGCATCAATTTCCCGTTCGCGAATGCGGCTTGCCTCGGCTTTCCTGTCGACCAGGTACAGGCCCAGGCCCAGCGCCACGGCGAGAACTGCGAGCGTTCCCATCGCCAGGCGCAGTCTCCCGAGAAGCGGCCCAAGATCGGCGAAAGGCCGTGTCGCGAGATTGAGTGATATCCGCATCAGACCGCCCCCATCAGAGCCCCGGCAACCCCGGCCACACTCACTCGCTTAAGCGAAGGAGCCGCTCCCGTCTCGGACCTGGGCGCGAGTTCCACTACCGTCATCTCCGGGTCCTTGATCCACCTGCCAAAATCCTCGGCCGAGCCAAGGCCCGCGTAGTGCAGCCATCTCGAGCGCGCTCCAAGCTTGTCTTCAAAATACGCGGCCGCCACCGCGATATCCCGCTGCACCTCCGCCAGTCGCTGGGCTGTGTCCGCCGGCAACTCAAGTGTGCGATAGAGCAGCAGGTTCTGCCCGTGCGCAATCAGCGTTGTCAGCGAGGAAGCGCTCATAAAGGCCGCCAGCACCGGTTCATCTGTCGTGATCGCCGCCAACGCCGCGAGACTTGAGGGCAGCACGACGCCCGGCTCATATCCGGTCGCACGCACCGCCGCCTCGTACTCCTGCAGAATCGCTCCGGGCAGCACGGCGACCAGCGCTCTGCACTCCGAAGGCCCCTGCGAAAGCACCTGGTAACTGACGCCGGCCTTTTCCACGTCAAATGCGACCATCTTACGCAGGCGGATTCGCAACACCGGCAGCGCCTCGGCCGCTTTGGCGGGCAGGGAATCGAAGTCCATCACGAAGACGCGTACCGCAGCGTCGGGAACGATCAGCGTTATCGTGCGTGTGCGTGGCGCCAGATTTTCGAGGGCAGCGCGAATCGCCACGGCAACGTCACCGGGCGCACGAAGATTCGGCTCGTCAATGCCGGGTACAAGTGCTCCAGGCTGCAGGCCAGAAAATGCCAGCGTCGGCGGCTCCGCGGCTACGGCCCGCGCTGCTGCCAGTACGCCTTCCGGTCCCACTTCCACAGCGACGGGCGGACGCGCCGACGTGCTTTGTGACTTGATCAAGCTCGGGCTCACTATCTTGAAGCCTCAATAAATGTAACCTTGTTGATCTCTTTCAGTGTCGTAAGGCCGCGGCGCACCCGATCGAGCGCCGACTCGCGGAGGAACGTCATGCCCTCCTTCTGCGCGAGCTTGCGCACCTCAGAGGTCGGTTTCTTCTCAAGAATCAGCTCGCGGATCGGGTCGGTCAAGTCCAGAAGCTCATGGATCGCCGTCCGGCCCCGGTAGCCTGTGCCGCCGCATTCGATGCACCCTGCGCCCTCATGGAAGTCGAAGCCGCTCCATTCCGCGAGGTCCATGCCGCTGGCAATCAATACATCGTCGTTGTAACGCACCGTCCGCACGCAGAATTCGCAAATGGTGCGCACCAGTCTCTGCGCCAGGATGCAATTCAGCGCCGATACGAAGTTGTATGCCTCGACGCCCATGTTCAGGAACCGGCCCAGAACGTCCACTACGTTGTTGGCGTGCACAGTCGTGAATACGAGATGGCCCGTCAGCGCGGAGTTGATGGCGATCTGCGCTGTCTCCTGGTCGCGAATTTCGCCGACGAGGATCTTGTCGGGATCATGCCGCAGGATCGATCGAAGGCCGCGGGCAAAGGTCAGACCCTTCTTTTCATTCACCGGAATCTGTGTGATGCCGCGAATCTGATACTCCACCGGGTCTTCGATCGTGATGATCTTGTCCTCGTCGCTCTTGATCTCGTTCAGCGCAGCGTAGAGCGTCGTCGTCTTACCCGATCCGGTTGGTCCGGTAACCAGCACCATGCCATAGGGCTCACGAATGTAACGGCGGAATCGGCGCAAATCTTCATCGGCAAATCCAACCACGTCCAGCGTCAGATGCCGAAACTTCTCGCTCATCGACTCCTTGTCGAGCACGCGCAGAACGGCATTCTCTCCGTGAACAGTCGGCATGATCGAGACACGGAAATCGATCAGACGCCCCTTGTAGCGCACCCTGAAACGACCGTCTTGCGGCACGCGGCGTTCCGCAATGTCAAGCTCGCTCATGATCTTCACGCGGCTCAGAATGGTGGTGTGATGTTCGCGGGCAATGGGAGCCATGGCCTCCTGAAGCACGCCATCGATTCTGTACTTCACATGCACCGAATCGTCATAGGTTTCGATGTGAATGTCAGATGCCCGCCGTTCGAGCGCAGTAAAGATCGTCGTGTCGACGAGACGGATGATGGGGCTGATGTCTTCATCGCTGGCGAGCTTCTCGATCGAGATGTTTTCGTCGGAATTGTCCTCGCCGGTCAGCACATCGAAGGTGAGTCCTTCGCTTGCCTCATCGAGCACGCGCTGCGACTGCTCGGTTTTCTTCAGAAGGTCTGTAATTTGCGAAAGGGTCGCTACGCGCGGAATGATGCGCTGTCCCAGAAGCCCGGCAATCTCGTCCAGCACCATCAGCCGGGATGGGTCGCTCACCGCGATCAGCAAGGCATCATCATGCTGCTCGATCGGCACAAAGTTGTAGCGGAACATCAGTTCCACCGGCACAGTGCGCAGCAGGTCGTGCTGGATGCGGAAATTTTTGAGATCGACAAACTCGGCACGGTATCGATGCGCCAACGCTTCTGCCTGCGTGCGCTCTTCAGCGCTGCCGGGCACGGGTCCTGTCGCGATCGGGATGATATTGGTCTCTGCCATTGCGAATTACCCCTGAGCTCCTGAAGCTGATCCGAGCGAGAAAATCGGCAGGTACAGCGATATGAGGATGAAGACTACAACCACGCCCATCACAATAAGAATGACCGGCTCGATCAACGCGAGCGCAGCCGTCAATGCCGTTGCCACATCTTCTTCATAAAACTCTGCCACGGAGTTCAACATCTGGGGCAGCGCGCCCGTCTGTTCGCCCACTGAAATCATCTCCGTGGCAAGGTCTGGCATCACCTTGGTTGTTGTCAGCGCATCGGCCAGGCTTTTGCCCTCGCGAACCGTCTCAATGGACGACTGCACTGCCTGCGAGACGCGGCGCGATGAGATCGACCGCGACGCTGTATCGAGAGAAGGCACAAGGGGAAGGCCGCCGGTGAGCAGGGTTGAAAGCGTGCGCGCGAAGAGAGCCACCTGGTACTTGATCCAGATCTTGCCGAAGACAGGAATCCCGATGCGAAATCCATCGACAAAATCGCGGCCGCGCTCAGTGACCGCAAAGCGATATCCGGCCACTGCGCCAACCACGACGACGATCGCAATCCAGAGGATGTTGTGCTGCATCCATTTGCCAAAGGTCAGCAGGCCGACTGTCATCGAAGGCAGTTGCGAACCGATCTGCTCATAGAGCTCGGCAAACTGCGGAATCACTACGGTGAACATGAAGACCATCAGAGCCGAAACCAGCGTCAGCAGCAGCGAAGGATAGATCAGCGAGGCGGTCAGCTTTTTGCGAAAGGTGAGCGAAACCCTTTGAAAGGCTACGTAACGCTCGAGCACTTCCTGCAGGTTGCCGCTTCGCTCACCGGCAAGCAGCGTCGTGGTGTAAATGGGCGGAATGCCCGACTGCGCTTCAAAGGCCGCCGACAGAGAATCGCCGGTTTTCACACGGTTGGCGACGTCATCCAGCTGGGCCGCGAAGCGAGCGTCTTTCTGGCCTTTCGCCAGCATGTGCAGCGAACCCAGAATCGGCAATCCGGCGCGAATCAGCGTCAGAAACTGCTGGTTGAAGATGAGAAATTTCTCAAGCTTCACCTTGCGCCGCGAAAGCAGAGAAATGCGGCCACGTTCCTTCACCGAGAAAACGTGATAGCCGGCATGAGAAAACCGCGCGCGCAACTCCTCAGCAGTTGCGGCGGTCTGCACCTGCTCCTGGATGCGGCCACGTTCATCGGCCAGTTTGATGACGAACTCTGCCATAAATCGGATCGGGCGGCGAGGCTCGGTTTACTCCCCGGCCGCCCATAAATCCTTGTCCTACAAGGGTAACAGTCTATCCGTTTCTGATAGACGCAAAGTTGCCGCGAAGCGTTCGCCCGGCGCTATTTGTGCCGCGACCCAGTGCGCGATCTGGGTGACGACCCAGTGAAGATACCGTTGCGGTTGAGTACATTCATTTTGCAGCATGTATGCTGGTTTCGTTCCTCAAAGCAGATTAGAGTGGGCGCCCAGGTGGATCATTCAGCCGAGTTGGCAATTGCGCGGGCAGTCGAACCGGTGACCGGCCCGGGGTCAGTGGCTTCGTGGCTCGCGGCGGGGAAGAGGACTGTACGGCAAACTGGTCTGCGCTTTGCGTCGATCTCGGTGGGGCTTCTTCTCGCTCTCTTTCTTGGGGGGATGTGCTTTGGACCACGCTGGGGCCTGCACCTGGCGCAAACTGCCCACCCGGTTGCTCCTTATCCGCATGAACTGGCGAGGGTCACCTTCGCCGTCGCCGGAGATGTGATTCCGCATGACGCCGTGCGCGCCGCGGCGGCCGCGAGCGGGGACGGTATCCAGGGCTGGCAGGCGCTCTTCGGCGACGTCAGTGACGTCTTTCAAGCCGCCGATTTTGGTTTCGTGAACCTTGAAACGCCGGTAGCCCCGGCGCATTCCCACGGTTCGAAGCCCTTTATGTTTGACGCGCCGGTAGCGCTGCCCGCGGCGCTTAAGGCCAGCGGGATCAAGATCGTC
Organism: Occallatibacter sp.; assembly: GCA_049673945.1. GTDB lineage: Bacteria > Acidobacteriota > Terriglobia > Terriglobales > Acidobacteriaceae > Telmatobacter. The sequence continues at coordinate 5,153 of JBATYG010000185.1, read as the reverse complement.
TCTTTCGCCAACAATCACGTCATGGATCAGGGGTGGGCCGGCTTCGCGGAGACCCGCGAGCACCTGCGCGAAATCGGCCTCATTTTTGCCGGCACCGGCGACACTGCCCAGACCACCTTCCAGCCGGTTTTCACCGAGGCGAACGGCATTAAGGTCGGCTGGCTGGGCATGACGCGCTGGCTCAACGGCAACCGGAACCCCGACAATCCCGATCTGCCCCACGTCAACTTCTTCCCCTATCCCGGCGAAGCCAATGGGGCGCCTGGCGCCGACGAAGCCCAGGTTCTTGCGGCCATCAAGGCGGCTCGCGCGCAATGCGATCTGCTTGTGGTTTCCATCCATTGGGGTATCGAATACGCGACGGACCCGCGGCCCGAGGACGTGGAGGTCGCTCATAAAATGCTCGAAGCCGGGGCCTCGGTCATCGTCGGCCATCATCCTCACGTGTTGCAGCGCATTGAGACCTATCGCACCCCTGACGGCCGCAACACGGTCATCTTCTATTCCCTCGGCAACTTTCTCTCGAATCAGTCGCGCACCTATGTCGACGGCCTGATGCCGGACAAGGAAGGCGATCCGCGAGATTCCATGATCGGTCTCTTCTCCGCCGTGCGGGAAGACTACGGACCGGGCGGCATCCGCGTCGAACTCGGCCACGTTGGCATGTTGCCTGTGTGGGGTGAGAACAATCGGAATGAGGTCGCGAGCGGCAAAGCGGAGGCGCCGGTCGTCCGGCCGGTGCTGATCGACCGCGAAATGCCCCGGCTCCAGACACGGCTCGACGAGTTGAACAAGCTGCCCCAGCCGCTGACCGCGGATCAAAAGCAGGATTTCGTCGAGATCACCAGCCAGTTGAAGCTTCTCGACGATCGCCGCAAGCTTCTTTTGGCGCGCACAGGCGACGAGTACCTGGCCGAACCGCCGAAGGTTGCACCGAAGCCTTAGGCTGTATTGATTCTCGGCGCCGTCGGAGGCGCCCTGCTCAGTATCCGTTTGCGACCAGCCAGCCCTCGGTCAGTTCGAGTTCGCTTGTCTTTCCGGCATGCATGCGGGCATGTGCCAGCTTCATCAGCACGTCGGCCTCCACGTTCACGGGCGCGCCGGCGCTGAGGGCATGCAGATTCGTTCGCCAGTAGGTGAGCGGAAGGATCGCAACCGTGACGGTCTCCCCGTCGAAATCCGCAATCGTGAGACTGATGCCTTCAATCGTGACGGAACCCTTCGGCACCATCCATTGACGCACGTTTTCCGGCATGCGTACTCTCAGCGTCCAGTCCGTCGTCCGCTCATTAAAGGCCGCATCGTTCCTCGGGATCACAGGTTCCAGCGCAAGCAATACGCCGGTGCCGTCCACATGACCCTGCACAATATGGCCCCCCAGTGGACTACCGGCTGCCGTGGGCAGTTCCAGATTTACCTTTGCACCTTGCTTCAGCTCTCCCAGTGAAGTACGGGCAAGCGTCTCCTGTGCGAGGTCGGCGTGAAAGTACCTGGGATCGACATCGAGCGCAGTGAGGCACACCCCCGAAACGCCCAGCGAATCGCCCTCGCGCAGACGCCCGGCGATGCCCGGAGCATCGACGGTCAGCCTTCGTACGCCGCCGGTGTCCTCTATGCTGACGAGCGTTCCTGTCTGCTCAATAATTCCCGTGAACATGCAGCCAGTTTAAGCTAGCCCTGGGTTCTCTGCTAACGTTTAAGCTCAATCCGCAGTCTGGAGACCGCACGTGCTTCGACTCAAGCTCGTTTTCTGCGCCATTCTTCTTTCTGCCGTTTCATCCCTGTTCGCGCAGGATCGTACCTACGGCCGTTCAGTTGTTTCGTCGCAATATGGGATAGTGGCGACGAGCTACGTACAGGCCTCGCAGGCTGGCGCGCACATCCTTGAACAGGGTGGTTCGGCGGTTGACGCGGCCATTGCCGCCAACGCGGTCCTGAATGTCGCTGAGCCGATGACGAATGGCATGGGCGGGGATCTCTTCGCGATTTACTGGGATGCGAAGACAGGGAGACTCTACGGCCTTAATGCCAGCGGTTGGACGCCAAAGGCTCTGAGCATCGATCATCTCAAAGCCAAAGGCGTTACCGAAATGCCCCAGTCAGGCATTGACTCCGTCACGGTTCCTGGCGTGGTGGACGGGTGGGCGAAGCTCCATGAGCGCTTCGGCAAGCTGCCCTGGCGCGATTTATTTCAGCCTGGAATCTTCTATGCGGAGCACGGTTATCCAGTGCCGGAGATCATTCATGACTACTGGTCCGATTCGGCCGAAGGACTGAGACAAAATCCTGAAAGCCGCCGCGTTTTTCTACCTGGGGACAAGACCCCCGCGACGGGCGATGTATTCCGCAATCCTGACCTTGCTCACGCGCTCACACTCATTGCCAACGAAGGCGAGTCTGCTTTCTACAAAGGCGCAATTGCGCAGGCCATTCTTAGAACGTCGAATGACCTCGGCGGAACCATGGCCGCCGACGATCTAGCAACCTATTCTGCCGAGTGGGTCGAGCCCATTTCCACGCGCTATCGCGATTGGACCGTCTATGAGCTGCCGCCCAATGGCGACGGCATTGCCGCCCTTGAGATGCTCAACATCATGGAGCAGTTCGTTCCGGCCGCGGAGGGCCCACATAGCCCCGCCGAGTTGCACACCCGCATCGAGGCGATGAAGCTCGCCTATGCTGACGTGAAGGCGTACGATGGCGATCCGCGGTTCAACAAAATACCAGTCGATCAATTGCTTTCGAAGGACTATGCCGCCCAGGAAGCCATGCTCATTAATCCCGCGAGGGCTAATTGCACCGTGGCGCCTGGTGCGCTCGGCAAGAGCGACACGACGTACTTCTCCGTTGTCGATCGCGAAGGCAATATCCTTTCGATCATTCAGAGCAACTATGAGGCGTTCGGCTCGGGCATCACTGTCGATCACATGGGATTTGTCCTGCAGGACCGCGGTGGACTCTTCTCCCTCGATCCCAAATCGCCCAACATATTAGCCGGACGTAAGCGCCCGTTTCATACCATCATTCCCGGATTCATGCAGCGCGGTGACGAGCACATCGGCTTCGGCATCATGGGCGGGATGAACCAGCCTCTTGCCCACGCGCAGTTCGTTTCCAACATTGTCGACTACAACATGAACATCCAGGCAGCTCTCGAGGAGCCGCGCTTTACAGCCCGCCAGGCGCTCGGCTGCAAGGTGCTCATTGAATCACGAGTAACCTCGGCCACCGTCGATCAGCTCAGTCGAATGGGCCATGTGCTGCAGGTGCGCGCTCCTTACTCAACCGCGATGGGCCGTGGTCAAGCGGTTTTTCATGACAGTGCGAGTGGCGTCAACTATGGCGCGTCCGATCCGCGCGCGGACGGAGCGGCAATTCCTGAGTCGCCGGACTTTTTGGGGTCGCCCTCAAAACCCTGACTGGTTCACCGCTGCGGGCCAGGGATCATGGAGCAACGAACACAAGCCCAGGTCGTTGCCATAGCGTTCGACTTCAACGTTGGGCAGTTGCGCAAAGTGGTTCACGCTGCGAAAGGCCGGCACCGCGTCTGATCCCATGATCTGCGGCGACACGAACAGGTGCACGCGATCGACAAACCCGCCGGCGAGAAGGGCGGTATTCAGCCGCGTTCCCGTTTCGGTAAGCAGGGTCAAAATTCCTTCACTCCCCAGCTTATCGAGTACGCATCCCAGCGGCACCCGCCCGGCCTCGGCTGGCAGAACTTCCACGCGCACGCCGCGCGTCTCAAGCTCGCGGATTCTGGCGTCGTCCTTCGACACGGTAAAAATCACCAGATCCTTCTGCGCGCCTCTCACCATTCTCGACTCGAGCGGCATGCGCAGCGCGGAGTCCAGCACGATCCGCAAAAGAGGCCGTCGCCGCCGCAGCCCGCTGCGGTCGGTGAGCCATGGATCGTCGGCAAGGACAGTATCTACACCGGTCAAAGCCGCGTCCGCCTGCCAGCGCAGCGGCTGCACCGCCGCTCTCGCAACATCGCTCGTAATCCAATAAGGCTCATGCGGCTTTTGCTGGGCCGGCGGAGGAGCGATGCGCCCATCGAGCGTCATCGCCACCTTCATCAGAACCAGGGGCCGCTTGTGCCGGCTCCAGCGCGCAAAACCCTCATTCAGACGCCGGGCCTCCGCTTCACACACGCCCACTGCTGTTTCGAGCCCTGCGGCCTGCAGCGTCTCAAGGCCGTGACCGGCAACATTGGGATTGGGATCAAAGGTTGCGGCCACTACGCGGGCCAATCCTGCTTTAATGAGCGCCTGAGAGCACGGCCCCGTTCTCCCCGTGTGGTTGCAGGGTTCGAGCGTCACATAAGCCGTGCCTCCGTGCAATCGCTCGCCCGCATGCTGCGTGGCTTCTCTCAGCGCTACAACTTCAGCATGGTCAACCAGGTCATACTCGTGCCATCCTTCGCCGGCAACCTGGCCTGCGCGATCCAGAATGACGCAACCCACCGCTGGATTGGGCGAGCTGACGGCGATTCCGCGCCGCGCCAGCTCAAGCGCGCGGCGCATCCAGTTGCGATCTTGCTCGCAGGCGTTCATTTCGTCGGGCGGTCCATTCGTCTCAGGGGTTCACCCCACCAGGGCGGCTACAAAGGCTTCAGGTTGGAATTCCAGCAGGTCGGTCATCTTCTCGCCAATCCCGATAAAGCGCACGGGCAGATTCAGCTCGCGGGCGATTGCGACCGCGATGCCGCCCTTGGCCGTGCCGTCCAGCTTGGTGAGCACAATGCCCGTCACGCCTGCTGACTGCGTAAACAGCCGCGCCTGTTGCAATCCGTTCTGTCCCGTTGTCGCATCCATCACAAGCAGAACCTCGTGCGGAGCATCGGGCACAATCTTCGAAGCGGTGCGACGCATCTTGTCGAGTTCATCCATCAATCCGGCTTTGGTGTGCAGCCGTCCCGCGGTGTCCACGATCAGGTCCTGGATGCCTCTCGCTTTCGCGGCGCTCGCTGCGTCATAGAGTACCGCCGCAGGATCGCCACCCTGGCGCGTCTTGATCATCTCAACACCCGAGCGCGATGCCCATACCTCAAGCTGTTCAATGGCCGCGGCGCGAAACGTGTCAGCAGCGCAGAGCAACACACTCCGATTCCGCTCGCGGTACCAGGACGCCAGTTTGCCGCTCGTCGTCGT
>JBATYG010000184.1:0-18430 GCA_049673945.1 Occallatibacter sp. | reverse complement strand
ATATGTGATTTCAATACTATTGCAGGGCGGGCCGGTTCCGTTCAGAGGCATCCGCAAAGTGGCCAGGCGGGGGGAATGGCAGGCAAATTCCGCCCCCGCTCCGGTTTGGCTTGAGCGCAAGGGGCTTGGTATACTGAGCGGGTTGTTGCAGCACACTGTTCGTGGACCCCGCCTTCTTATCCCGCGCAGGAAAATGCAACGAAGTCTTCACTGAGGCCAGGTAGCTCAGTGGTAGAGCGCGGCCCTGAAAAGGCCGGCGTCGGCGGTTCAATCCCGTCCCTGGCCACCATATTTGCTGGCAATCAAAGCCGTGTACAAATCATTCTTTGACCAGACGCGGTGCGTTCCACCTCAGACGGCCAAGACCCAGCTTTTACAATCCACCTCAGTGCCGCCTGAGCCGAGAATACTTAGGAAAAAGCTGGAGCAGGTGATGCCATGGAAGACCTTCGGGCCCGGCAAGAGCCAAACGCACCCGCCCAGCCCCAGCAGATCAGAAGTGCTCCCGGATACAGAAAGAGCCAACGCGGGCTGGCTCCGGAGTATTTGCCCGCGCACTGGATGCACCCATTCCCTCCTCCGCCAATGGACTCCGATAGCGTTCTGCCCGGTGCTGCCGCGCGATGCGCTGGCCTCTGCGATATTCCCAATTGAAGCCGATGAGGCAGCAGAGAAGTGAGGCGACCACGAGTGTGATGATCACGAGAAGAAGACAGAACGTAAGCATCTGACGGCCCTCGAAATTCGACCGTCTTCATTTCATCGCGACCACTGGTTAAAAGTACCTATAGGAAGGGTTAGATTGCCGTAGAAAAGCCATAATGAAGTTGTAAGAAAGGGTCCCTCACTAAGGCCATAGCTGAGTGGTAAAGCGCGACCCTGAAAAGGCCGGGGTCGGCGAATCCCGTAACTGGCCACCGTTTATAATCAATCACTTAACTGAGAGTGCAGAGCAATTCTCCAGGCTGCCTAAGAATCCTCGTCGAGCCGAACTCTGTTTCTCAAAGACTCTCGCCGCTCTTCGCAATCTGTCTAGCCACGACAATCTCGTTTGCCGATCCGGATCGAATTCCTGATCGAATTCTGAATCATGAAACGATGACGTCTGCGAAATCGCCTCAGAACTGTAATTGAAGACGGCTCTGGAAGAACTGCGTATTGCCTGCGAGATTGAATCGGTCAAGGTGTCCATAACCATAGGCCATCTCTAACCGCACATTTTCGGAAAGGTACCAGTTAACCATCGGCGTCACTCGCCCGAACGTGCCTCCATGCACACTCTTGCTGTTGAGATCGGTATAGGAGTATCGCAACACCAATTCCCAGGCCCCCGGTCCTCCGCTAAACACAGTCTTCGTCGGCGCTACATCCTTGAAGCAACCATTGATCGTGTTATAGGGGCGCGTCTCCCCGGTCATCAGCCACGTCGCGACCACGTCGCCTCCGTGAAACATGGGATTGCCCGTTGACGGGGAGTTGACATTCTGGAAGTAGTACTCGCTGCCCAGCAGCAGAGACTTTTGGCGGTAGTAGACCTCATATCCCTGACTGTGTGAGCTGCTCGCGGCGAATTTTCCCGTGTCGATGAAATATGGCGCGGTGGAAGCTTCGGGGCGTGATCTCAGTTGGAGTTGCCCGTCGACAGGCTTGCCATACCGAAAGTTATACCCGAGGTGGAACACCGTGCCCTCCTCCTCAGAATGCACCGGAAGCCACACGGCTCGTACAACCTCCTGGCTGGAATACGAGGAAAACGACTGACCCTTGGATGCCACGTCGTTGTAGTAGCCGGCGTTCCAGAGGAAGCCGTGCCTCTTGGAATAACCCATCCACTTGATACCGTCGGCCAGCAGTGGAATGGTCGCGTCGCTCATCGTAGATCTCTCCATGGTCCAGCCGTCATAGCCGACCATGACCTTGTTGAGCGAGAACCCCTCCTTCTGCCGCCCGAGGAAGAAGTAGCTCACGATCTTCGGGATCCCGACCTGGATTCCGGTTTGCCGCAGAAACCAGGAGTTCAAGGCGCCGTCGTACATAAAGCCTGCGCACCAGGTTGTGGGCAGCTTGATACTGGGAAATCTTCCTCCCATAATCAGGCGAGCATCACGCACTTTCTCGCCGGGTAGCATGGCTATTTGCTCTTTGCTGATCGTGTTCTGAGCGAACGCGGCGAAATCATATAAGAAACCGCCGCCGACCCGGATAGTGAAATGCGGGCCCTGGTATTCATTCCAACGCACCAGGCTTCGGCGTGGCATAGGCTCGGTCGCCTCCGAGGTGTTCTCAATACTGGGTGGGGGACCCTGAGTTTGCGCTGGTGTGGGTTTCTGAGGCGGAGGCTGCGCTGCACCGGTAGTCTGCCCTGGGGTCGTGGATTGAGCCTGGGGAGGAGGCGCTTCGGTCGAGTCCTGGGCTGGGTCTCGGGCCGCCGCTTCCATTGAAACAATTGATGTCTTCGCTGGGAGTGGCGCGTCGGGGTATTGCGCCTGGGAGGACTGTGCCGCACTCGTGGCGGCGACCGCAATCTGCGACAACAACAGAACTCTCAGAATGGCACCCATAGTGACCGCCGCCGCATTCTTCAACTAATAAGTTGTGAAGAGTTGCTGAATCTCTGAAGGCGAACGCTGCTTCAACAACGCAAGCGACAGAAGAATTCGCGACTTTTGAGGATTCAATTCGTTGGAAGCGATAAATCCGTTTTCATCGTCATTGATCTCAACGTTGCGGCCCACGTCTCCCGTTATCACGCGACTGCTGCGAACGACGACTACGCCCTTCTTTACCGCTCGCGCAGCAGCCTCAACCGAGGCCTTGTTCATGTTTCCGTTGCCGACACCGGCGATGACTATGCCCTTGGCGCCGCCATTCGCGCTTTCATCGATCAGGTCGGGGGACATATCTTCGCTGGCAAAGATAATGTCCACGCGCGGAAGCTTGCTGACGCCCGAAACATCGAATTCGCTTTCCGTAGTGTGTTTCCATGGCGGGTTGTTGTACCAGTCATTCTTTCCATAAGCCGAGATGCCGACCAATCCGCGAATGGGCGACATGAAGGTCTGCACCGCCGTCGTGCTGGTTTTGGTTAATGAATGCGCCCCGTGAATCCAGTTGTTCATTACCACCAGCACGCCTCTGCCTTTCGCTTGTGGATCGGCAGCTACCGCGACTGCCTCGTAAAGGTTAAGAGGGCCATCAGCGCTGATCGCTGTAGACGGCCGCATGGAGCCCACCAGGACCACGGGTTTGTCGCTCTTCACGACCAGATTGAGAAAGTACGCCGACTCTTCCATGGTGTCGGTGCCGTGGGTAACCACGATTCCGTCGACATCGTTGGTCGCCAGCAGCGCATTGATCCGCTTGGTGAGGGTGAGCAGAATGTCGAACGACATGTCCTGCGATCCCACGTTGGAGATCTGCTCCCCCTTGATGTTCGCCAGCTTCTCGATTCCCGGAACAGCGCTAATCATGGAGTCGATAGTGACAGCGCCTGACTTATAGGCCGATTGGGTGCCTGTGGCGGCGGCGCCCGCAATCGTGCCGCCGGTGGCGAGGATCATGATATTCGGCTTGTTCTGGGGGAAGGCATTTTGGCAGGGAATGACGACAGCAGTGACGAACAACAGAGCCAAGGGTCGAAGCGACAGTTTCATGACCAACTCCTTTTCGCGAAATGCGGCCGCACGATGCTTATTGGTATTTCGATTTGTCCAGTCCTGTAAGCTTCACCGGATCGAGCAACTCCTTGATCTGCTGTTCGGTCAAGACGTGCTGTTCGCGGATGATTTCGAGAATTCCCTTGCCGCTTTCTTTCGCTTCCTGTGCAAGTTCGGTTGCCTTCTCGTAGCCCAGCACAGGATTCAGCGCAGTAACGATGCCGATCGTCGTCTCCATATAGTGCTCGAGCACCTTCTCATTCACGGTGATGCCATCGATGCATTTGGTGCGGAAGAGGATCGACGTGTTGTAGAGCAGAGCCTGCGACTCGATCATCGAAAGCCCTTCCACCGGTTCATACGCGTTGAGCTCAAGCTGTCCGCTGTGAGCGGCTAGCGTTACGACAAGGTCGTTGCCGATCACGCGAAACGCAACCAGGTTCATCACCTCAGGGACAACGGGGTTGACCTTGCCCGGCATGATCGAAGAGCCAGGCTGCAGAGCAGGCAGGTTGATCTCGAACAATCCGGCGCGCGGTCCGGAGGTGAGGAGGATCAAATCTGAAGAGATCTTTGAGAGCTTGATGGCGAGGCTCTTCAACGCCGCTGAATAGACCACAAACCCCTGCTGGTCCCATGTGGCTGCGATGAGATCAGGCGCCGGCGTGATCGGTTTGTTAATAAGCTTCGACAGATGCTCGGCAAACTTTTCAGGGTAGCCTTTGGGCACGTTAATGCCTGTGCCGATCGCAGTTGCCCCCATGTTTTCGACGTAGAGAGACTTCTCCGCTTCGCGAAGCTCATCGATTTCGCCCTGCAGCGCGTCGCCGTCGCCATAGAGCTCCTGACCAACGGTCATGGGAACTGCGTCCTGCAGTTCAGTCCGTCCCATCTTGACGACCTCGAGGTAGGCTTTGCCCTTTGTGCGGAAGGACGCGACAAGGTTCTGCAACTCTTCAATCAGTTTCTCGTTGCGCAGAATCAGAGCAACCTTGATCGCTGTAGGGTACGAATCGTTGGTCGATTGCGACATGTTCAAGTCATCATGCGGCTCGAGAAATTGATATTCACCCTTCTGGTGGCCGGATAGCTCGAGTCCGATGTTGGCCAGCACCTCATTCGCATTCATGTTCGTGGAGGTGCCAGCGCCGCCCTGATACCAATCAACCTGAAATTGGTCATGATACTTGCCCGCGATTACCGCATCGCATGCCTTCTCGATAGCGTCCAGTCTTTCCTTCTTCATCGCCCCCACGTCATAGTTAGCCTGCGCAGCCGCCAGCTTTACATAAGCCCAAGCTTCAACAAAGCCCGGGTAGTGATTAATTGCCACACCCGATAACTGGAAATTCTCAAGGGCCCTCTGGGTTTGCACGCCATAGTAGGCATCGGCGGGAACTTGCTTTTCTCCCAGCAGATCCCTTTCTGTCCGTGTCTTGCCTGAGGCTGTCGAGGCTGTCTGCTGGGCCCACAGCGAGTTGCACGCGACAGATACGGCAAACGCGAATAGGGCGAAGACCTTTAGCTTTTGTAAAAGTGCCTCTCGCATGCGGCCTCCTGTGACCAAACCCATCTGCTTCACCGCAAGTCAATCATTCGATCGGAAGCGCGACGATCGCGATCTCGCGAATTTAGGTCAAACCACCTTGCAGAGATATCTCTAGTTGAAAGAATGGCCGAAAACAACTAGTGAAACCCCTAGGTCCGCCCACGAAGCCCGTGCGGAAATTACTCGCTACAACGATCGATCGCCAGAGTGTAAATAGCACCTTTGCGACTGCTCGGCGCGCCCGCAATCTGGAGCCCGCATGCTTGCACGCAGCTCTCTCTATAGGGGTTGCCGAAGCAGGGAGAGGCGCCGTTTCCCCGCGCAAAGACCGAGCGGGGATGTCAGGGATTGAGGCGGAAGAGATTCAGGCGGAAGAGAAAGCGGCCGGCCAGGATGGTGCTATAACCGGCCTTGCAAAGGATTAAAGGGCGCAGCGCTTTGCTGAGTGTCACCGGACTACTCCGTGCGCAGCGCCCGCATCGGCTCAATGCGGGTGCCTTTCCACCCAGGTCCGAAGCCAGCGGCCAGCGCCGTGAGCAAAATAACTGCGGCCGCGGCTGCGAGGCTCGCCGGGTCAGCCGGATGCACGCCAACCAGCATGCTGGTAACAAGGCGCGTAAGAGCGAGGCTGAGGACGAGGCCGGCGGCGATTCCGCAGAGGGCAAGCCTCACAGCGTGCCACATTACCGAGCGCAGAATCGCGCCGCGCTGCGCGCCGAAGGCCATGCGCAGACCGATCTCAAAGGTTCGCTGCGCCACTGAGTAGGCGATGGTTCCGTAGATGCCCAGCATCGCAAGCAGCAGCCCGACGCCGGCAAACGAAGAAATCAGCACCGCGCGGAACCGCTCTGCCGCGACGGACTTCGCCACCATTTCGTCCATAGTGGTGAAGCGCAGCGCAACCAGCGGGTTGACTTTGAGAATGGCCGACTGCGCCGAGTTCATCAGGCTGAGCGGCGTCACTCCCGTCCGCATCACGATGTGGATCTGGTTGGCGTAGAAAGGATGCTGCGCCATGGGCATGTAGAGCGTGGGCCCAGGGACATCGGCGGGCGAGTCCTGGCGCACGTCGCCCACGACGCCCACGACGGTCATCCATTTGTCAGAATCGAGGCCACACTGGATCTGCTTGCCCACGGGATCGGCATTGCCGAAACTCTGCCGTGCCAGCGATTCGCTGATGACGGCGACGAAGGGAGCGTCGTAGCCATCCTGTGCAGTGAAGTCGCGCCCGCGTTGGATGGAGATCGCCATCGTCTGAAAATAACCGGGGCTTGAAACGCTAAAGTTCGCTGATGGTGGATTATGCGGATCGACAGGCACGCCACCGCGGGTCGAGTAATAACCATTTGAGCCGTAGGCGCCAGTGGGCAGCCCCATGATGCCGGCGACCCGTTCAATGCCGGGAAGCGCGCCGAGATTCGCGAAGATCTGACCGAGTTGGCGCGTCGCCTCTTTCGCCTCGTCCAGAGAGTGCGCCGGCACGTCGGCATCCGCGACCAGCAACTGCTGCGTGTCATAGCCCATATCGCGCGCCATGAGATTCGACATCGTATGCAGCAAAAGGCCTGCGCCCATCGCAAGCACAAAAGTTGCGGTCACCTCGGCGACCACGAGTCCGTCGCGAAGAGAGGCTGCGCCCTTCCGGCCCATGCCACGCGAAGCATCGCTCTTGAGCGACTCCGCCGGATCAACCGCCGCGGATCGCAGGGCCGGCAATAGAGAAGCGATCAGCGCCGTGAGAAGCGAGAGACCGAGAGTGAAGCCCAGCACCCAGGCGTTGAGGTGAATCTCCGCTGCGCGCGGCAGCTCGCGCGGAGCGAGAGCCAGGAGCACGCGCAGCGCAGGCAGGGCGATCAGCACACCCGCCACACCGCCGATGAGGGCGACGAGTATGCTCTCGAGGATGACAGGGCGCACCACCTTCCAGCCGGAGGAGCCCAGCGCCTTGCGAATGGCGATTTCGCGCTGCTGCTCGAGGGAGCGCACGAGCTGGAGGTGAGTCACGTTGACGCAGGCAATCAGCAGGATCAGGCCGGCAGTGGCCCAGAGGAGCAGGAGTGTTGGCCGCGCATCGCCGGTAAGGGCCTTCTGCAACGGAACGAAGAGAAACTGCTTGTCGCGATTGTCGCCGGGATACGCGAGTTGCAGGCGCCCCGAGAGAGTGTTCAGCTCAGAAGCCGCAGAGCCGATAGCCGCGCCCGGCTGCAGACGGGCAACCGCCTTGTAGTTGAAGGCGCTTCGCACCATCGATTCGGGCCTGAGCGGAGCCGCCTCCCACACCTGGGTGCGGGCCGGAAAATCGAACCAACCGGGCAGCACGCCGGTGATCTCGATCGCCTCGCCCTCGACGTGAATGACCTGGCCGAGCGCCGCCTGTGCGCTGCCATAGTTGTCGCGCGCAAATTGTTCGCTTACAAGCGCGGCACGGTGAGCTTCCTCGCCGGTGAATAGCCTGCCTGCGATGGGCTCCAGCTGGAAAACGCGCGCAAAGCCGGCGTCGACCCAAGTGACCGTGGTGTAGACGGCGTGGTCGCGCAACTGCACGCCCTCGTTGCCGCCGCTATAGAGGCTCACTGCGGCGAAACTGCGCGCCTGCTCGCGGATATCGACGGCATCCGGCCCAGTGATGCGCAGAGATGTGTGCCCGCTGATCGATGTACGCCCGTTGTCTGCCCAATGGGTTTGCAGCACGCCAATGCTGGCAGCGTTGCGGTATGGGAGCGGGGCAAGCAGCACCGATTCGACGACGGTAAAGATGGCGGTGTTGGCGCCGATGCCGAGGGCCAGCGTGAGCGCGGCCGTCACGGTGAAGGCCGGATGCCGACGCAGCTGGCGCAGGGCGAATCGAGCATCCGCCAGAAAGCCCGATACCAGATTCTCCCAACCATAGGAGCTCGCCTGGTCGCGCGCTGCCGTTGCGCTGCCGGCTTCGAGCCGTGCCGTGCGCCGCGCCTCCTCGGGGCTCAGTCCGCGCGCTCTGCCCTCCGCCTCCGAGTCTTCGTAATACTGATCCAGTTCATCCGCGAGATCCTGATCGCGCTCGCGGCGGCGCAGCAGGCCCTTGAGTCCATAGGTGATTTCGCGCCAGATGGCCATGACTTCAGCCCTCCGCTTTCAACAGGCGGGCAATGGCGGAGGCGCGCCTCGTCCAGTCCGCCGTCTCGGCCTCAAGCTGCTTCTTTCCGGCACGCGTGAGGGAGTAGAACTTTGCCCGGCGCGCATTCTCGGTGTGGCGCCACTCGGCATCAATCCATCCTGCACGCTCGAGGCGCTGCAAAGCGGTCAACAGCGACCCCGGGTTCACTTTGAAGACTCCGCGCGACACCTGCTCGACGCGGCGCGAGATGCCGAAGCCGTGCATCGGCTCGAGACTCACCGTTTTGAGGATGAGCATATCCAGGGTTCCCTGAATGACATCGGTATTTATGCCGTCCATGCAAAGAACGTAGTCCCGCTCATCATGATTGTCAAGATGTGATCGTCATAGGTATGATGGCGAGACTGCGATTCCTGCATACCGCGCTCCCCTGCGCTTGACCGGATCGGGTCAGCTTCGTGTTCCGAACACACGAACCCTGCTCCCATCGGATACGAGAGGCGGCGCGGCATGGTTCACTTTCTCGATGGAAATTCTGCCAGCAGTTTCTGAATGGCCGTTGTGATCTTCCCAATCGACTTCTCTGACTTGGCCGGGTCGAGCTCCTGCGTGACAACGCCGTTCCAGACCATCTTTTTCGTGGCCGTGTCGACAAAGGTGAGCTGTAGCGTTCCCCGTGGCAACGATTTGCCCGACGTTCCCGGCGGAGCCATGTATCCGGCCCACTGGGCATCGAGGGCCGGCCTCTGACAGTTGGAGCAGGAGTCGGAAAGGACGTCGGGGATGGAAGGAAGATCGTAGCCGATGCCGCCCGCGGGAATGAGCGTGAGATCGCCGCCGCTCTCCACGTTCTTGTAGCCTTTGGCTTCGAGTTCCTGCTTCACCGTCCCCATCACCGAGTCATACAAAAGAGGCCGTGTCGGGGCGGCAGCAGGCTTTTGCACCGAATAACTTCGGTAGTGGGCAAAGTTTACGTTCTTCTCGTGACCGACCTTTACTTTTTGCGCGAGAGCGCCTGTGGCGGAGATAGCCGCAATTACGAGAAGCGCACGAAACTTTACACTCGGATGAAACATCGGCTTCTGATCCTTTGATGTCGTGATCGTAATGTCGCGATCGCGGTCGCGTAATCCTTTGGGAACGGTCACTGACACGGCAATCATACACGCGCGGTTGCTCCGCAGCGGGCATGCCTGCGACAATGAAGCGGACCGTCTGAGCAGTCTTTGCGTAGACGCGCGCGATTCTCAGACCTCCATCCCACCCCCAGAAGAGATCCCATGAGCGGCACTGCAAAGAAAAAGAAGACGGCCCATCACCACGCGCCAGCGCGCCTCAGGACCCGCCGCGTCGACGAGTGCGAGACGCTTGGCGAGATATTTCGCGATTGCCTGCCTGCCTTTGGCGGCGCATTTCTGCGGCGCGTCTACACCATTCTCGATCGTGCTATCGGTGAGGGATTTCCGCTGACCGTCTCGATCTCGGGTCCGGTTACCGTGTCGGGCCAGCATCTCACGTGGCTGATTCCCCTGCTTGAGACGGGCTGGATCGCCTACCTGAGCACCACCGACGCAGTCTGCTATCACGACGGGCACCGCAGCCTCGACGCGCACCGGCACGATCCCTTTCACGAAGTACCCATCTATGGTGATGATGCGAAGCTGCGCGATGAGCAGATCATTCGTGTGACCGACGTTGGCTTTCACGAGGATGTGCTGCTCGACCAGGACAAGTTTCTTTCGGCAATGCTGAAGCAGCCCGAGTTTCAGAAGAAGATGACGGGCACCGAGATGCGCTATCGGCTGGGCGCTCACTATGCAAAGCAGGAGCACAAGGCCGGCGTGCAGCATGGACTGCTGGCGACGTGCACGAGGATGGCCGTGCCAATATTTGTCGGTGCACCTTCCGACGGCAGCGTTTTTCTGAATTCGATGAAGCTCTGGGCGATGCGTCAGGCTGGGCTGATCGATGAATACAAGTTTGATCTGGACCTTCACGCTGAAGTCTTCGAGGCATGCGCATATCACCGCTGGGGCCTCTTCGAGAGCGACGCCAAGGGCCTAGCCACCTTCATCCTCGGAGGCGGCGTGCCGAAAAATTTCAACCTACAGCCGGAGCCTGCGCTGGGACAGGTGCTGGGCCTCCCCGATGTGCGCGGGTATCAATTTGACGTGCAGATCACGACGGCGCCTGTGTGGGATGGATCGCTATCGTCGTGCCCACCGGCAGAAGCCGTGACGTGGGGCAAGGTGGATAAGGATGTCTACCTCGAAACTACCGAGAGCATGCCCGGCGACTACTCGCAGGTCATGCCTTTCCTGGCGATGGCGCTGCTTGAAAACCGCAGAAACTTTGAGAAGAAACGCGAGCAGATCGGCGAAGAAAAACTCTTCCGCGAAGAGCCCCATGCCCGTGGCTACCTGCGGAACAAGGCCGGATACCGGCTGTATGAGCATCGGGACGAACTCACCGGCAAGCTGCTGAACGACGTGAAGAATAACGCCGAGTGGCTGAGGCAAAGCATCGAAGTCCACTCCGCTTCGGGGAAGTGAGTCCTCGCGCAATGACCGAGCACCCAAAGAAGACAGAGCCTCACATCCGTACCGCGCACGGCTTTCGGATGCCCGCAGAGTGGGAAAAGCACCGCGCGACCTGGCTTGCATGGCCGCACGAGAGCAGCGACTGGCCGGGCAAGTTCGAGACGGTTCCCTGGATCTACGGCGAGATCATCCGCCACATCGCACGCGTCGAAAAGGTATGCATCCTTGTCGAGGATGCTGAAACCGAGCTTCAGGTGCACGGCATTCTGAGGGATTGCCAGGTCGATCTCAAGGCCGTTGATTTTTTTCAGATCCCGACCGATCGAAGCTGGACGCGTGACTTCTGCCCAATCTTTGTCCGCGACGGGCAGAACGGCCTTCAGCTTCTCAACTGGCACTTTAACGGCTGGGCAAAATACAGCAACTGGCAGCGCGACGACGCGGTGACCGCATTGCTAGCGCCGCGTATCGGTGTGCCCATGGTGACGCCGGAGCTTGACGGCAGGCGCATCGTGCTCGAGGGTGGCAGCATCGACGTGAACGGTGTCGGCAGCATTCTCGCCACCGAGGAATGCCTTCTGAGCGACGTACAGGCACGCAATCCAGCGCTGAGCCAGGAGCAGGTTGAAGGCATCTTCCGAGAATATCTCGGCGCGCACAACACGCTCTGGCTGAGGAACGGCATCGCGGGCGATGACACGCACGGGCACGTCGACGACCTCGCGCGCTTTACCGATGCGCACACAGTTGTCGTGGCAAGCGAGCAGGATCCGCACGAAGTGAACTATGACCCGCTCAAGGAGAATCTTGCCTTGCTGCGCGAGATGAAGGATCAGGATGGCAATCCACTGCGCATCGCGACGCTGCCTATGCCTGAGCCGGTCTTCTTTGATGAGCAGCGACTGCCGGCGAGCTATGCCAACTTCTACATCGCGAACAGCATTGTGCTGATGCCCACCTTCAACGATCCCAATGACCGCATCGCACTGAACAAGCTGGCGGAGCTCTTCCCCGGGCGGGAGGTGTGCGGCATTGCGGCTACCGATCTCGTCCTCGGCCTTGGCACGCTGCACTGCATGACGCAGCAGGAGCCGGCCTGAATCAGATGCCCGGCACCACTCCAGCCGCAATATCCCGTGTCGCCTGCGCGATGCTTTCGGGTTTGCCCAGATCGCACCAGTAGTATTCATCGGCGCGGAAGGCGAGAATCTTCTCTCCCGCGCCAGCCAGCCGCAGATACTCCGTGATAACCGAAAAGACATCCGTTTCGCTGAGTTTGGCAAGCAGCGCAGGCGAAATGACGTGAATACCGCCGAACGCAAAGGCCCGAGGCGCAGCGACGTCGCGCACCATTTCAGCCTTTCCTTCGTGTCCCACACGGCGACCGCACAGCGCGCCGTTCGCGTCGAAGAGCAGAGGCCGCGATGTTTCGCGGGATTGAACGGCAAGCGTAGCCAGCGCGCCCTGCCGCTGGTGAAAGCGAACCATGCTCGCGAGATCGATTGTGCTCAGCACGTCGACGTTGTGCAGCAGGAACGGCTCGTTCCCTCTTCCGTCCTGCAAAAAGAACCACGCGGCCTGCTTCAGGCCTCCACCGGTATCGAGCAGTTCCGGCTCGCGCGAAATCTCAATGTGCATGCCGAAGTTGCAATTGGCAGCAAGATAATCAACCACCATGTCGGCAAAGTGATGCACATTGACGATGACATCGATGACGCCGGCCGATCGCAGACGCGCGAGCGCGATCTCGAGAAGCGTGCGGCCTGCAACTGTAACGAGCGCCTTGGGACGATCATCCGTAAGTGGGCGAAGACGCGTGCCCAGCCCCGCGGCAAGCACCATCGCCCTCATTTGCCCATCTTCTCCAGCTCGACGTGGCGTAAAACAACTTCAACGCCATCGCGTCCGCGCAGGTGGCGAGCCAATTGCTCAGCCATATACACCGAGCGATGCTGGCCCCCGGTGCAGCCGAAAGAAACCATCAGGTCCTTGAAGCCGCGGCGCTGATACGACATCACGCTCGAATCGACGAGAGACTGCGCGTGGGCGAGGAAATGATGCGCGCTCTCCTGCCGGCTGAGGTAGTCGATCACGGGCGCGTCTTTGCCGGTGAGTTGCCGGTACTTCTCCTCTCGCCCCGGGTTGGGTAATGCGCGTGCATCGAAGACAAAGCCGCCGCCGTTGCCCGATACATCCGTGGGCATTTCGCGATGAAACGAGAAGCTGAAGATGCGCACCGTGAGCGTGGAAACGGACGAAGCAAAGCTCTGCAGCTTTTCAGAGGCGAGCATGCCCTGGAAGGCTTCCATCAGCGCAGGCAATGCGACCAGCAGCGTGACGTTATGGGCAAGCCAGCGCAGATTCTTAAGCGCGTAAGGAACACTCTGTAAAAAATGCGCCTTGCGCTCATAGAAGCCGCGAAATCCGTAGGCACCGAGAGCCTGCATGATGCGCACGTAGACGTACGCATAATAGTGCTCCATGAAAGCCGCACGATCGAGCTTGATAAAGCTGCCCAGGCAGTCGAGGTAATAGTCGAGGAGCTCCTGGCGCAGTTCCGGCGACAGGTCGGCCTTGCCGTCATAGAGCAGCGAGGCAATGTCGTATTGCAGAGCTCCCTTGCGGCCACCCTGGTAGTCAAGAAAGCAGGGCTGCCCGTCGCGCAGCATCACGTTACGCGATTGAAAATCGCGATAGAGAAAGTAATCGTGATCGGCAGCAAGCAGAAGCCGGGTGAGCCGGCTGAAGTCATGCTCAAGCGCCTGCTCGTTGAAAGGCACGCCCGACAAACGCAGGAAATAGTACTTGAAATAGTTCAGATCCCAGGCGATCGATTGGCGATCGAAACTCGACCGCGGGTAGCAGACCTTGTAATTGAGGTCGCGACCGGCCTCGACCTGAAAGCGCGGCAGAACGGCAACAACCTTGCGATATGGCTCGACAACTGCCGGGGAGACCGTTTCGCCAGAGCGATTTTGGCTCAGGAAATCGTAGAGCGTTGTATCGCCGAAGTCTTCTTCGATGTAAGCGCCCTGGCTCAGGTCTTCCGCGTAAATCTCCGGGACCGGCAAACCGTGACGGCGAAAATGGCGCGAAAACTCGATGAAGGCAACATTTTCTTCGCGCACTGGATAGACAATCCCGATTGCACTTTGACCGCCGCCAGCGAGCCGCACAATTGCGCGCCCTGAACCGCCTAACTGGCCCTGCAATGGCTTCACCTGGTCAGCAGGCGTCTTGAAATGCTGCTCGAAAAGCCGCTCCAGAACTTCCATGCATCTCTTTCCGCAAATCGCGCAAGTGCTTCACAAAGATTACCGGCATGAAGATGGCCACGCAAGAGAGGCAGGACCCAGGCGGTTACTCTGCGGCCAGCGAGAGCGCAACAACGGTGATGTCGTCTTCCTGTCCAAAGTGCTGAGCCGCATCGGCAATTGCGCGGGCGCTTTGCAACGTGAGGGCAGGCAGACGCTCAAAACCAAACAGCTCGCCGGAAGCCGAGCGCGCTTCGGGCACTCCGTCGGAAACAAGAACAATACGCTCGCCGGGCTTCAGGTGGCCCCGGACCAGTTCATAGGACTGATCGGGAACTAGCCCAAGCGGCAGGGCCGGCACTGACTCTAGTTCGCGGCCCGCGAGGTATGGAGCGATATGGCCGGCATTGGCATAGGCGTATTCGCCCGACGAAGCAATCCGGATGCAGCAGGCAGTCGAGAAGCCGAGCTGTTCCTGCGCGATGAGCGCATTGTTCAGGCTGAAAAGAATCTCCGCTGGGTTGAAGGAGTCTTCACGGTGCAGCACGCCGAGGATCATGGCGACGCGCATGGCCGCCGTGAGCCCCTTGCCTGAAACGTCTCCGACAACTGCGACGATGGAGCCGTCGTCAGTGGGCTCCACGAAGAAGAAGTCGCCGCCAGCCTCGCTTGCGGGCAGATAAACCGACTCAACTATGAAGCCAGGCGTGAGCCGCGAAGCGCCCTGCAGCAAGAGTTGCTGCACAGAACTCGCCGCCTTCAACTCGGCGGCATAAGCGGCGCGTTCACGCGCAGTATCGACCATCTCTTCGGCCAGGTAGGCGTTCTCAATCGCCGCGGCGGTCTGCAGCGCAATCGTATTCAGCAGTTTGAGATTCGCGGCGGAGTAAGAGACTGCCGCATCACTGGTGGCAAGGACGATGAGGCCCACAGTATGCTGCCCGGCACGCAGTGGTGCGCAAATCAGAGCCTTGGGATTATGTGAAATCCCGAAGAAACGCGGATCGCAGGAGCAATCGTTGATGACTTCGGCAACGCCCTTCTCGATAATCGAGTCTGCGAACGGCGAACCCGCTATGATCGCAGCGGAATCACCGGCGTCAGGCGCCAAGGCAAACGCCGCCGAGATTCGCAACGATCCAGCTGCTTTATCCACCAGCAAGACCGCGCCTTCCGTCGCAGGAATCAGGCGCTGTGCCTGCGCAAGCGCCGATTCGCTCACAGCGGTGAGATCAAGCAGCGCCGCAAGCTGCTCGGAGAGTTGTTCAATGAGATGAATCTCGCGGTAGAGATGAAGCGTCTCGGACGCCAGCGCGCGCTGCTCCGACTCGCGCGACGCCAGATGCGCCAGCACATGCGCCAACGCGGCCGCCGCTTTAGGCGGACCCGCCACAGAGCCAAGCGAAGCGCCATTGAGCTCGACCGCGGCCAGCGCAGAGGATGCCGCCGGTGCATCGCCGAGCAGGATCTTCCCCGACGCGTCGAGAATGCTCAGGTTGTCTCCGTTTGCGCAGCACAGGTCCTTCACCGCGGCCATGCTGGCCGATCGCGGATTGAGCAGCGCTCGAAGAGTGAGAGCAGGCATCGGCCTCAGAGCCCTTAGGCCGGAAATCCAAGCACCGATCGCGCCTTCGCGACCAGTGCGTCGGGATCAAAAGGCTTGGTCATGTAAAGGTCAGCGCCCACTTCCTGCCCACGCTGGCGGTCGAACTCCTGACCCTTGGCAGTGAGCAGAATGATGTAGGTGTCGCGCCGGCCCAACTCGTTCTTCACCGCGTTGCACACGTCGAAGCCATTCTTCTTGGGCATCATCACGTCGAGAAAAACCAGATTCGGCTTTTCCTCGCGGATGATGTCGAGCGCTTCTTCGCCGTTAGCAGCAGTGAGCAGCTCAACGCCCTCGTCCTCCAGCTCTTCGAGGGTCTGCTGGATCAGCATACGCAGATGGGGCTCGTCGTCAACGATCAGTATCTTCATGGCGTTCATTGATAGATGAGAAATAAAACGTTTTCCATTCCCTTCTCGAAGCGGAGGGCCCGCACCGATTCGTCGCTTGAGAGCAGTGAGCTCAAGATGATGACATCCGGCTTCGAACTGACCGCATGCGAAACCAGTTCAGAGCCATTGGATTCTACGACCTGGTAGCCGCGGGCCTCGAGAACATCGCTGATGGAGTGCAGCGTCGAAGAGTCCTCATCAACTACCATCACCTTTCTGCGCGACTTGCCCTGGTCAAGCAGCGCGTCCACTTCGTGGAAAAGCGACGCGGTATCGATCGGCTTGGTGAGATAGCGGTCCACGCCGAGCCGAAAGCCGCGCTCCTTATCCTCGAGAATCGAGAGGATGATGATGGGAATATCCATTGTCGCGGGATCGTTCTTGAGAACGGCGGCAACATCAAAGCCGTTCATCTCCGGCATCATGACGTCGAGGATCACCAGGCCGGGCGTCTCTTCTCGAATCAACGCCAGCGCTTTGCGGCCATCTTCGGCGAGGCGCACAGCATAGCCGGCTTCGGTTAACTCCTGCTGCAGCAGCGATCGAATATTCTGGTCGTCATCGACAACCAGCACTGACTTGTGGCGCGGCTGGTGCGTGGCTACCGTCTCGCGGAGCTTTTTCACCAGAGACTCGATATCGACAGTGCGTCGCGCGGCGGGGGCGTCTGTGCGCGCGAGCAGATTGTTGACCGGCAATGTAAATGAGAAGATGCTGCCTTTGCCAGGCGCGCTCTCTACCCAGATGCGACCTCCGTGGTACTCCACGATTTCCTTGCAGATAGGAAGGCCCAGGCCAGTGCCCTTTGGCTTATCCGTGAGCGTATCGCCTACCTGCTTGAACTTTTCGAAGACCTTCGACTGATCTGCCGGAGCGATACCAATGCCCGAGTCGGTCACGCCAACGACGAGATCACCATCTTTCTGGTGTGCCGAGCAGGTGATCGAACCGCTGTCAGTAAACTTGACGGCATTTGAAATGAGATTGATCACAACCTGGATGAGACGGTCCTGGTCGCCTGTGATGATCGGCAGATTGGGATCAACGTTGCGGACGAGGGTAAGCTTCTTTGCCTCAAAAAGCGACGCCGTGGCTGCAGTGGCACGTTCGATCACGTCCGATATCGAAACGGCGCTCATGTTCCAGGTAAACTTACCGGCCTCGATCTTGGCGAGATCGAGCACATCATCAATGAGCTTGGTGAGACGCTCGCCCTCGCTCACGACGACGCCGAGATTCTCAAGCACCTGTTGCTTTGCCTGCTCCACCTTGCGATCGCCTTGAGGAATGATCGGGAAGAGCCGCTCCTCGAGGCGCCGCCGAATGATCTTGGCGAAGCCCAGAACCGAAGTGAGTGGCGTGCGCAGCTCATGGCTCACCGTCGAGAGAAACGAACTCTTGGTGGCGTCGGCTTCTTCGGCCGCAGCCCGCGCAAGACGAGCTTCTTCAAAAAGCCTGGCGTTATGCAGTGTGACGCCTACGGCAGAGGCAATCGTCGCAAGCAGCCGCTGATCGGCGTCGGTGAAGCGGCCTTCCTGGTCGGTCGATTGAACGCTGATGACGCCGATCGCCTGCCCCCCGGAGAGAATGGGCACGCCGAGGTAAGACGCAGTGTGGCGGCCCAACTGCTCGATGCCCAGCCGCGCCCGGTTGGTATCCATGTCTTCGTTGATCAGCAGCGGCTCGCCGGTGCGGATAATCTGCGACGTCAATCCCGTGCCGAAAGGACGCGAAGGAGCATCTTCGCCATGCGCGTAGGGGAAGTGGAGCATCATCGTCGCGCGATCAAGCAACGCGACGTAAACGATGGGCGCATGGAAAAGCTCGCGAACCTCATCGCCCACAAACTGGATCAGGCCGTCCTTTTCGAGTTGCGAGGCCAGAGCATGTGTGATGCGATTGATGGTGAGCAGCTCGGCAGCCCGTTCGCTAACCTGTCGCTCGCGCTGGTTGATCACCTGATAGGCGTTGGCGTTATCGAGTGCGATCGTGGTGTACGAGGCAAGGTTCTCAAGCAGTTTGAGATGCTGCTCGGTATAGGCATTCCTCTTGAAGCTCTGGATGCTGAGAACGCCGAGAACTCGATCCTGCGCCACCAGCGGCAGGTAGATCATTGAGAGCGGAGGCTGTGCGGTGCTGCCGTCTTCAAGAACGCGCTCGCCGTGCTCGTAGGCGGCAATGTATTTGGAATACTCGGCGTCTACATCATTGATGCGGATCGGCTGGCGATGATCGATGCACCATACCGCAAACTGGTTCTTGTCTTCCATGCTGCGCGTGTAGGGCGCATAGCGCTTGCCGTTTTCGATCGCGAGGCTGTATTCGATGAGTTT
>JBATYG010000183.1:0-9627 GCA_049673945.1 Occallatibacter sp. | reverse complement strand
CGCTTCAGGAACAGATGGATGCGGGAGACGAGATTTATTCGTTCGATATCCGCGATACGGCCTTGAGTCCCGAAGAGGTCTGCGATTTGAAACAACGATTCAACGGCATGTTCAGTGCAATCGAGCGGCTTGATCCTAAGTTACAAACTGCGGTCAGGATCTGGATCTCAAAGGATTGTTCGATAAGGGAACTTGCGTGCAGCCTGAACGTGTCGATTGCCTCCGTAAAGGCGAGGCTTCATCGGGCGCGTAAGAGGCTTGCCCAACTTTCAGTCCCCGCAAATCGTGCGCGGCAACGTTCTTCATGGCATCGAGTCTCAGCTCCGAACCCTCGAGCTTGACCGAATCGGGCAAGCTCGATAATTTTCAGTTTTGATACCAAAGTATCGAATCACAATCGGCGCGACGGGAATCGACCATGCAGAGCAAAGTTGGATGATGATCGAGAACAAAAAGGAGAAGCTATGGAGACAAAAAAGACGGTGATCGTAACAGGAGCCTCGCGCGGTATCGGAGCGACGATCGTCCGAGCGTTCCTGGACCGCGGCTATAACGTCGTAGCGAATTCGCTCAATCGCATTGACGACGAGTTTGCGCCGGCCCAGAATCTGGCGCTCGTCAAAGGCGACATCGGGAAAGAAACAACGGCCGAGAAAATAGCCGAGACCGCGATTTCGACATTCGGGTCGATTGATCACGTCGTCAATAACGCAGGGATATTTGCGGCCAAGCCGTTCACGGCTTTTACGGTCGAAGACTTTCGTCACTTCGCTTCAACCAATCTCGAGGGGTTTCTCTTCGTCACTCAACTTGCAGTCAAGCAAATGCTGGCGCAAGGTCATGGTGGCAGCGTTACGACAATTACGGCGGCATTGGCCGACAACCCCATTGCCGGCGTTCCGGCGTCGATCCCGATGATCACCAAGGGCGGCCTGAATTCAATCACTCTCAGCCTGGCGAGCGAGTATGCCAAAGAAAATATCCGCTTTAACGCGGTTGCCCCAGGTATTGTCGATACGCCCATGCACGAAAACGGAGACAAGAACCAACTAAGGAGCTTGTCGCCGCTGGGGGCAATTGCTGAGGCGAAGGACATCGCGGATGCCGTCCTCTATCTGGCCGAGGCGCGCTTTGTGACTGGGGAGGTGCTGCACGTGGACTGCGGTGCGCACGTTGGCCGATGGTAAGCGCAAGGGTCTCGAAGTCGGTCAGTGCCGAGGTCCGGCTGAGAGAACTCGGCATTGAACTCCCTGCGGCACCGACGCCGTTTGGCAATTACGTTGAAGTCCTCCAGACAGGCAATTTGCTTTTCCTGAGCGGAATGCTTCCGGTCGTCGATCACAAGCCGAAGTATCTGGGCCGTCTCGGCAAGGAACTGGATGTAAACGCGGGCCGCGATGCGTCCCGCACCGCTGGATTGAGCGCCATAGCGGCGATGAAGGCTCACCTCGGTTCGCTCGATAAGGTCACGAGGATAGTTCGGCTCGGCATCTTTATGGCAACGTCGGGAGACTTCTTCGATCAGCCGCCGGTTGCTGACGGTGCCTCGGACCTGTTTCGCGATGTCTTCGGCATCGAAGGGGTGTCAGCTCGCCTGGTGATCGGCGTCGCAAGTCTTCCTCTTGGAATGCCAATCGAGCTTGAGGTCATTGCGGAGGTGACGAAGTAGAATAACCGAGACTTTGCCAGACTTGTCGGCAAACTCGGATCACTTATGGCCTGAAATCGCGACGGGCAGGCTAAAGTGAAAAGTTGCGCCATGCCCTGGGGAACCGGCCGCCCACAGTCGCCCACCATGGGACTCAATGATTGATCGGCTGATGCGAAGCCCCATGCCGGTGCCGTGGGGCTTGGTGGTAAAGAACGGATCGAAAATATGTTCAGCAAGTTGCGTCGAAATGCCGGTGCCGGTATCAACGACCGAAACAAGAATCTCATCATTTTCAGCTCGCTGCGATCGGATGATAATCTCTCGAATCCCGTCAACTTCCTTCAATGCCTCGATGCTGTTTACGATGAGGTTCATCACGACTTGCTGCAATTGCACGCGATCTCCGACGATCTGAGGCAGATCGGCTGCTAATTCCGTTCGCACCGATATGTTGTGTCGCACTGCCTGGTCGCGCAACAGTGCAATCGTGTCCTGAAGAATCTCATTCGAGTCCAGGGTCTGTTGATCCGGAATGCCCTTCTCAAATTGTGAGCGAATCCTGTCGATAATCTCGGCTGCGCGTTGAGCGTCTCTCGCAATTCTGACGATAGCCGCGCGCACCCCATCAAGGTCGGGTTCATCGCGCCCGATTTTTCGCAGGCAAACGCTGGCATTCGTGATCGCACCACTGATCGGTTGTTTGAGTTCATGAGCAAGGGACGCCGCTAACTCTCCCATGGTTGTCACGCGGTTGATGCGTGCGAGATCTCCCTGCGATTGACGTAATGCTTCTTCGGTCCGCTTCTGGTCGTGGATGTCGGTGGTGGTACCGACGAATCTGAGGACTTTTCCTTCTGCATCGCGCAAGACGACGGCTTGCTGGAGATGCCAGCGATAATTCCCGTCCTGAGCGCGCAAGGACCGGGCTTCGAACGAAAATCCCTGGCCCGAGCGTACTCCGTCCCAAAACGCTCTCAAAACTGTTTCGCGATCCTCAGGGTGGACCGCCGTCATCCAGGCCTCGGGATGCGACCGGACGAAATCGAGGGTCTGACCGGAAAATTCAAGCCAAACCTGATTTACAAAATCCGGCGTCCCATCAGGCTTGAGCGTCCAGGCAGATGCAGGAAGATGCTGCAGCAACCCAACCTGCAGTTGCAGATCGGCATAAAGGGTGGCATTCTCCAGCGAAATTGCAGCTTGGGATGCCAGCAGCTGCAGTGTAGTAACCCGGTCTGGCGTGAAGACGCGCGGAGTCAGGTTGTTCTCCAGATAAAGTGCCCCGATAAGCTTCGCTTGATTGACGATTGGCAGACACAAAACGGACCTTGAGCGCTTCAGCCTCACATATTCGTCCTTGGAATAAACAGTGTCAGACAGGGCATCATCGAGAAGCACCGCCTTTCGCGCCCGGATGACATAGTTCAGAGCCAACTGGGGGAGATCGGAGGGCGAGATGGAGACCTGCCGAACCGTAACTTCAACCCTGCCGCCGTCAGTAATCGCCTCGGCTTCGATCAGCGGTCCGTCGCCACGAACGAGGATGAGGAGACCCCTCTGTGCCCCTGCATTCTCCACCGCGATTCGCACCAGCTTCTCGATCAGCCTGGGGAGGACGATCTCGCTCGAAAGCGCCTGCGAAGCCTTCACTACCGTCTCAAGGTCCAATTGCACCGCAGGCTCGCCAATCGCGGCTGTAGAAGCCGAAGTTCTTTCCTGGTGCAGGCGCGGGTACCGCTCATCGAGTTGCTTTACCTTGCCGGAGGCACCCCAACGGTCGTAGCAGTTCCGCGCACTGCGGAGATGAGCGTAGCCGGCGGTTTCGAGGCTGAGCGCCAGGCAGTATTGCGCTGCCAGTTCGTGGGCCAGACCCTCATTCTGCACGAAGCCGTTGTCGCGCGCCAATTGGATAGCCTTCTCATACAATCGCAAGGCGTCGGCGTCTCGTTTTTCGATGCGGGCGATCTCTGCTTGTACCAGAGCGTGCTTGTCGCCGAACGTCGGCGGATAGCTCTCGACCCATTCACGCAATTGCTCCTGATGCGCCTTCAACAGTTCACGCCACGCGTCCTGCTCATGAATCGACGCGGTTTCATAAATCGCCGATACCGCCAGCGCAGCGTAATAGAAGTAGTCCAGCATCGCAATCTGGCCAATTGAGGCCCAAAGCAGCGGCTTAGCCCTGTCGGATGCTTCCAGCGCCTCGGCATAGTTGCCGGACAGAAAGCGAGCCTTCAGTTTGAGGATCCAATACCAACAGATCGTCAGAGGCATCCTGCCTGCGGTGAGTTGGGCCTCGAACGATGCCTCGTCGAACAGCGCGTCTCTGAAGGTCGAGAAAGCCGCGGTCTCTCCTCGCATAGTGGCGATGAATCGCTGCTCGCTTATGAACACGGCCGCGGCATCCTCGTACCTGGCTTTTTGGGCAACGTGCAACCCGATCTCACAGTCATGCCAGACCACATCGAGCGGAACGTTTCGAACGAACCCATGCGCAACAATATGAAACATGCTGAAACACGTCCAGATGGGATCACCTGCCTCGACCGCGGCGGCAAAGGCAGTGCGATCAAATCCGACCGCGTCCGCGATCGGCTCTGTCCAGACGGCGGTCGCTCCAAGCCCCGCGTAGACGAGCGGTCGATACGACGAAAAGCCATGCTTCTCAACCAGGTCGCATGCGAGCTTGCAGAAACGATAACCGTCAGCGTACCTATGAAAGTTCCACCCGAGGATCACGCCCAAAGCGGTATAGGCTGAAACGGAATCTTTGCTTGTCCCACGCTGCAGCGTTATCGACACGACGCGGCAAACTTGCAGGCGATACAAAAGCTGGTCGCTAAAGTACGCCGGGGTTAAAACGGCCGAGAGCACTTTCATGGCGGCCTGCAATTCTGGATCGGTTATTAGCGGCAGGTCCACCAAATTTTCGATATGCCGCTCGCCAAGAGCGTGCCAGACTGCCTCGTATTCGGCCTGAATCTCCTCATGGGATGGATGCACCGGTATCTCGATGCCAAACCCTCGCAGGCAGGTAAGGCCCGTCTCCAGGGCGAGCTGGATTTCCGACTTCATTACATGGAACTGAATCTTCAGATGGCAGACGGCGGCCTCGTCGACCTTCGATGTGGTCCTTGGCAATAACTGCTCGATCTGTTGCCCGGCCGCATCGAAGTCACCAGTGTGTAGCTCGCACTCTGCTTGCTCCAGCCGCAGGCTGAACATCAATTCATACTTATTGCTCCAATCGCTTTCGTCCAACAGGGCCACGCCGGCCGCAAAATACGCACGCGCCGCCGCATACGCCGCGGAGGCTTTGGCGCTGCGCCCCGCCCTCAGGTCGATGGCAGCCACCCGCACTTTCTCGTCGTGATCGATCAGCAGCGCAGAGCCGCGATTCATCTGGCTGGCGATAATGAACAGGTGTTCGGCGAGGTCTTCCTCCTTCAAGCTCGCAAGCAGCGCCCGGCCAATCCTCAGGTGCGACAACGCGCGCTCGCTTTCGGGGATGAGCGCGTAGGCCGCCTCCTGAATCCGGTCGTGGAGGAAGGCATACGATTCTTCCACGGGAAGGATCAGCCCGCTGCGGACGCCTCCCAAAAGCGCAGTGTGGATCTGCTCTTCCGATTGTCCGAAGACTACTCTCAGTGTTGCGATCCCGGCCGCATTTCCCAGACAGGCGAGCTGCTTCAGAGCTGTCTGCGTCGTGTCGGACAGTCGCCTCAGCTTGGCAACCATCAAATCAACGACGCTGTCGGAATAGCGCCTGGCGCGAATCCGGCCCATGTCCCAGATCCAGCGTGCGGCATCGCGGTCGAATCGGAGCAATCCATCTTCAACCAGGGAGTTGAGAAACTGAATGATAAAAAATGGATTGCCGCCGGTCTTCTCGTGGATCAGCTGTGCCAGGGGGTCAGGGGATTTCGGCCCGCAGCGCAAGGCGTCAGCGACGAGCTGCTCAACGTCATCAAGCCCGAGCGGCGCCAGCACGATCTCTTCAATACGCGTGTCGGTGCCGCGGATCGCCGCCAGGGTCCGCATCAGCGGGTGAGATGAACTGACTTCGTTGGCGCGGTAGGCTCCGATCAACAGCACGTGCCGCACGTCTGGATCGGTAAGCAGCCGCTCCAGCAGTTCCAAAGATGCCATGTCCAGCCATTGTAGATCGTCGAGGAACAATGCCAGTGGATGCTCCGCGCGGGCGAAGGCGCCGAGGAATCGCTTGAATACTAACTGGAATCGGCTGCGTGCTTCCTGCGGAGGCAGTTCTGCCACGGGTGGTTGTTTGCCGATGACGAATTCGAGCTCGGGGATGAGATCGACCATCAGCTGGCCATTCGGCCCCAACGCCTCCAAAAGAGCGCGCCGCCAATGGTCCGCCTCGGCTTGGCCCTTGATCAGGATTTGACGTAGCAGCATCTGGAATGCCTGTGCCAGCGTCGCGTATGGCGCGTCGCTCTTGTACTGATCAAACTTGCCTGCGGCGAAGAGCCCACGCGGCGGGAGCAACGCCTTGTGCAGCTCGTTCACGACCGAAGATTTGCCGACACCGGAATAGCCCGACACCAGCACTAATTCAGCGGCGCCTCGCGCCACCACCCGGTCGAACGCGCTGAGCAACACATCGACTTCGCGCTCCCTCCCGTACAGTTTTTCGGGAATCAGTAATCGGTCCGACAAGTCGTCGGCGCCCAGAGAGAATGGATCGATGCGAGCATTCAACCGCCATTCCGATTGGCACCGCAGAAGATCGGCTTCCAAGCCCGCTGCGGTCTGGTAGCGCTCCTCGGCATTCTTTGCGAGGAGCTTCATGATGAGGTCAGAAAGCGGCCTCGGAACCGCTCGGCGATCGACTGGCGCCACCGGCTGACGGGCGATGTGACAGTGAACCCATTCCAGAGGATCGGCGGCAGCGAATGGGAGCACGCCGGTCAGCATCTGGTACAAAGTGACGCCTAACGAATAGAGATCGCTCCGGGAATCGATCGATCGGTTCATGCGCCCGGTCTGTTCAGGGGACATGTAGGCGAGTGTGCCGGCAATAATCTCGGGTGGCGCAGGCGTCAGACGCTCGCGGAGGAGCCGGGACGCGATGCCGAAGCCGGTGAGCCACACGTGGCCGGAGTCGTCAACGA
Organism: Occallatibacter sp.; assembly: GCA_049673945.1. Classification (GTDB taxonomy): domain Bacteria; phylum Acidobacteriota; class Terriglobia; order Terriglobales; family Acidobacteriaceae; genus Telmatobacter. Next base: position 2,841 of record JBATYG010000183.1, on the reverse strand, counting down.
GAGCGTTCGCAGGATTGACATCCTTATGGATGAGCCCTTGCCGGTGAGCTTGGCTGAGTGCTGCCGCCAAACCGATGGCGGTGCGCAGAAAACGAGTCAGATCGATCACTCGTCCCTCGTCCTGCTTGATCAGCCGATCCAGGAGTTCGCCACCTGGATCCTCAAGAATAAGGACCGTTCGCCCATGCTGACGAGTCAGTGCGAGCGGCCGAGCCGCCCACGCCGCATCGAGTTCGCTCGCTAGCGAGTATTCGTGCTCGAGCCGACGAAGATTCTGAGGGGATGGCCGCTCGGCCGCGACCGCCACCGCGAGGATCGGCGTCGAGGCGTCGCGCTCTCTGCCGCGATAGAGAATGAAGTTCGCTCCCTTGCGAAGCGGCTCCAATATGTATTCGGCACCCTCAGCCACGCATAACCCCCTCGTCATCGGGGAAACAAGACACCTTTTTTACAAAGAGAGGATGGACCCAAAAGCCGCGCACGCGAGATGGGACTGTCAATTTGAGAAACATGACAATGCTGGATGGGACAGGCCTCCTCATGCCCAGCCGTCAGTTTCAACTCCAATGGCAGCTTGCAAGACGCCGGCCGACGTGTGCGCTCATTGGGCCATTCTAGCAACAACGAGGCGAGGGCTGCGTTTCGGAACGATATTCCAACCGCGTTGTTCTACCCGACAGTCAACATCACTCGCTTCGACCTCCAGGTCACCCTAATCGATACGAAAGTAGCAACCGATACGTTCGTCTGATAGTCATCTCTGAGACTTCGAAGCACTCTATAAAAAGCAAGAGATCGACGACGACGCGTCCGCGCTCACGCAATGCGTCGGGATGACAAGGAGCAAGGTGACGTGCGGTTGCATACCTGGGCCAAAGCGATGCTGGTTGGTGTTTCTTTGTGTGGCGGGATCATCGCCCATGCACAGTACAGCGCGCCGGCTACACCTGCGCCGTACAATCCGATCGCTCTGGCCGAAGTAACGGGGACACCGCGGGCAACCGTACAAGCCGAGCAGAAAAATGATCAATCCCTCTCACAGAACCCATTCCTGGGAGGAGTGCTCAAAGGAAAACTTAGTGAGACGCCAGTGGCGCTTTCCCTCGAAGATGCTGTGGCACTCGGACTCAAACAAAATCTGGGCGGAGTCCTGGCCACGGCCGGAATTACCGACGCGCAGGGACAGCGATTGCAAGCGCTGAGCGAACTCCTTCCGAATGCCGTCACCGATTCGGGTTTCGGAGTTCATCAAATCAACGTGAAGGCGGCCTTCGGCATAACCATACCTGGACAACCGCCAATCATCGGGCCATTTGGCTATTTCGACTCACGCGCGTACCTCAGACAATCTGTGTTCGATTGGTCGTCGATCGAGCGGGCGCGGTCCGCAGATGCGGATCTGAAGTCCGCTCAGCTGAGTTCCAAAGATGCTCGCGAACTAGTCGTGCAGGTGATCGCATCGAACTATCTCCTGGCGATCGCCGACGAGTCGGAGGTCGAGTCAGCCACGTCGCAACGGGACACCGCCAAGGCAATTTTTCAGCAGGCGACCGATCAGAAGAATGCGGGTCTCGCCTCCGCAGTAGACGTTCTGCGCGCGGAAGTGCAATTGCAATCGCGCGAACAGAAGCTGATTAGCGCAAAAAATGATTTAGCCAAGCAGAAGCTGGTCCTGGAGCGCGCCATCGGACTTCCTCTCGGCCAGCAGTTCGAGATAACCACCCGCGTCTCCTACCACGAGCTGATGCCTTCCGATCTCGACGAGGCGATTCAGAGTGCCTACAAGGCTCGCCCCGATTATTTGAGCCAGGCGAGTCGCGTCCGTTCCGCGGAATTCGCGCGGAAGGCCGCTTCTGCCGAGCGCTATCCATCGATCGGTGCGGAAGCGGACTACGGTCTGTCGGGAGTGAATCCAGGCACGTCGCACGGAACCGTCGATGCTGCCGCTACTCTCCACATTCCTGTTTTTCAGGGCGGCAGGGTCCATGGCGATGTGCTTCGGGCCGACGCGGCACTCACGGAAGATAGAGAGCGACTGGAAGACCTGCGGGCGAGGATCGATCAGGAAGTTCGCGACGTCTATCTCGATCTGGAAGCGGATGGGCAGGAAGTTTCGGTCGAGAAAAGCGCAGTGACACTCGCCACTCAGAACCTGGAACAATCTCGCGATCGCTTCAGGTCCGGTGTCACCGACAACATTGAGGTCATTCAAGCTCAGGATGCGCTTGCGGTCGCGACGGACGCCTATATCGCGAGCCTCTACAGCTTCAATGTGGCCAAGATCTCTCTGGCCAGAGCTACCGGGGTTGCGGAATCCCGGTACGCCGAGTATTTGAAGGGAGACTGAGTATGCCAGAAGCACGTCAAGAACCAAATCCACCGCAGGCGATACCGTCCGCGCCGAACCTGCCGGCAAACAATACCGACATGGCCGGCGCAATCCCTTCGGCTTATCCGAAAAGGCGATCCTACAAACGCTGGATACTCCTCGCCTCGCTCGTCGTGCTGGTCGTGGGTGGAGTCTTCCTCGCGCACTATTTCTCGGGCTTTGAATCCACCGACGATGCCCAAGTAGACGTGCATCTCTACCCCGTTAGCGCTCGCATCCCAGGGTACATCCAGAAAGTCAATGTGGATGACAACCAATGGGTGAGCAAGGGATCGACTCTACTCGAAATTGATCCGAAAGACTACGAAGTCGCGTTGGCGAAAGCGCGGGCGACGCTCGAAGCTTCGGAGGCTACAGCGAGGAGTTGGAATTTCGATGTGCCCGTTTCTTCTGTCAATACGGCAAGCCAATTGAAATTCACATCTTCTGATATCAAGAACGCCGAAGCGCTA
>JBATYG010000182.1:0-5121 GCA_049673945.1 Occallatibacter sp. | reverse complement strand
GCCTCAGACAATGCATGGGCAGATGGCTGGGACCTCGCCCGACACGATGCCGCAACGGCCAACCCGGAGACCCGATTGGGCGCGCGTAAGAGGCTGATCTCGGGCGTGGCGGCATTGGCCCTGCTCGTCTGCGTGATCTGGCCCGCGATCCTCAACCGACAGCCTTTTCTTTATCCAGACACAACCAGCTACGTACGGACCGCCGACCCTGCTGTCTACCGCTTCACGGGTTTCACCACCTGGTGGACCGCGCCGCACTCAGCAGAGACATCCGCACAACAAGAGGCCGCCGGCAGCGCGCCGGCAACATCTCAGCCGCCTTCTTCCAAAGTCATCCTGGTCAGCCGCTCCATCTACTACGGCCTCCTTCTCTACGTCGGCTTCGTCACCAGCCATTTCTGGCTTTCCACGCTGCTTCAGGGGGCGGCTCTTCTCCTCGGCGTCTATCTTGCGCTGCGCATGCTCGACCAGCCCGTCTGGCCGGCCTTCTTCTATGTGGGCTTTGCCCTGTGCGTCGTGTCGGACGCGCCTTTCTTCGCTGGTTTTCTCACGCCCGATCTTTTTGCCGGCATCGCTATCCTCATCTGCGCAGTGCTTCTCGCCCGCGACAGAAAAATCACGCCCAAAGATGCGGCATTGGCCTACACTTTCTTACTCACGTGCCTTCTCTTTCACGAGTCGATCCTCTTGATTGTGGGCGGCCTCGCCGCTGCGGCGCTTTTGCTGAACACAGTGCGCCGATCGTGGAAAAATTCGGGCGGCGTCACCATCATCCTGGCTGCGTTGCTGAGCGCCTGGCTTGGCTACGCGTTCTTCCACGCGATGGTGCGGCACGCCACGGGGCAGGGTACCGTTCGCCTCCCGTTTCTTTCCGCCCGTCTCGTTGCAGATGGCCCCGGCAGGGACTACCTGCATGCCACGTGCCCGGCCAACGGATTTGTCCTCTGCCAGTTCCCTCAGCTCCCGGCAGCCTCGGACGATTTCCTGTGGAACCTCCCGCAAGACCACGGCGTCTTCATCCTTTCCCCACCCGCAATCCAGAAAAAGCTGAGCGACGAGGACGCCGCCTTCGCGCTCGCCGTTCTCCGTTACAATCCACGCGGCGTGCTGGCCCATGCCGCAACGAATTCCGCCGCGCAACTGATCAGCTTTTCACTTGAGCAATTCAGCTATCCCGGCACCGCCGGCTTCGATGAGGTCTTCCCGCCATCGATCGTCGCAAGGCTGCACCGCAGCGCCGCCTATCGAGGAACGATTCCCATCGGCGCCTTCACGCTCCTCAACGATCTTGTCGTCTGCGCTTCGGCGGCCTTTCTTGTCATTGCAAGCATCGCCGCGCTGCGCAAGAGATCGGCCGCCCGCCATCGCATCTGGGCCGCAACCGGCTGGATGATCGCCGGAGTCATCCTCAACGCGATCATCTGCGGATCAGCGTCCGAGGTCCTTCCGCGCTATCAGGCCCGCGTCATCTGGCTCTTGCCGCTTGCCGTGCTGCTGCTGGAGCTGCCGAAGCGCATCAGGCCATGGCGCCGGCATTCTGCCTCTGCGGACGAGCCAGTGTTGACCGCCCGCAGCCTCTCCTGACTCAATCCACATCCAGCTCAATCACCTGGATCGAGTAGGGCAGCAGCCTGTGCTGCAGATCGCCGCCCACGTCCTTCAGCGTCGACTCCACGGGCACAATCTGCTTCGGATCGTCGATCGAGTTCGTCTCGCGTGGGTTGGTTGCGCTCAGGCTGACCAGTTTCGCGGTCGAGGCGAGCTTTGCGCCTTCGATCTTGATCTCAAGCGCCTGCGGATCGGAAGAAGCATTCACTAGCTTCAGGTAGAGCTTTTTCTTCGCCGCATCTGCTGTGATCGAGTAGAAGAACTTCTCGCCTGCGCCTTCCATCTTCGAGCCAAGCGTGTGATCGCCCAGGTACGACGCAAACAACACTTGCGCATAATAGGCTGGCGATCCGTAGCTCTTCATTGCGTTGTAGCCGATCAGGTCCGTCTCCCACTGCATGCCGCCCGGATCCACGTTCACCAGCAGCGGCGCATACGCCGACATCACCACAATGTCGCTGTTGCGCTCGAGGCCCGTCATCCATGCCGCATCGCCTAGCGCCGCGCCGAAGTCCGGCGTTGGCAGGCCCTCGCGCGTCGCCCACTCACCCACAAAGATCTTCGGCCCGTTGCGATCGGTCTTGTCGTAGTGGTCCGCGTCCTTGAAGTTCTGCGTCGCGCGCACATAGAAGTGCTCGTCGAGCACATCGGGCCGCGTGTTTTTGATGGGCGCCGTCGCAATCAGTTGCAGTTCCGGATACTTCGCCTTGATGGCTTTGTAGAACTGCGCGTAGCGCTCCTCGTAGCTGCCGGATTTATCGAACTCGTCTTCGTTGCCGATCTCCACGTAGTTCAGCTTGAAGGGAGCCGCATGGCCGTCTTTCACGCGCTCCGCGCCCCACTTCGTCTCCGGGCCGCCGGTGACGTACTCAATCTCATCGAGCGCGTTCTGCACATACGGCTCAAGGTCAGGTCCCGGGTTCACATGCTCGCCCTTCAGCGAGTAGCCTGCATACACCGCCAGCACCGGCTGCATCCGCAGGTCTTCGCACCAGCCCAGGAATTCGAGGAGACCCATGCCGTCCGAGGACTGGTATCCCCACGGGCTCGGATGCGTCGGCCGGTCCACCAGCGGCCCCAGCGTTTTTTTCCAGGGAAAGCGGTCCGCGATACGATCGCCTTCAAGATAATTGCCGCCCGGGAAGCGCAGAAACTGCGGGTGCATCGCCGCCATCTTCTCCATCAGGTCGATGCGGTTGCCGTTCACGCGGTTCTTATACGTCGGCGGAAAGAGCGACACCAGGTTGAGCCAGAGACTGCCGTTGTGCGCCACCGTGATCTGCAGATGATTCTTCGCGGTGGGCGCCATCGCGCCTGTCCGCAGCGTGAACTCGTGCTGCTTCCACTCCGTGCCCAGGCCGGCAACCGTCGCAGCCGCAACCGTCTTGCCCGTCTCGTCGCTCACGAGGCTTACCGTGACCGGGCCCATCGCATCCGAACTTGCCTTGGCGTAGAAGGAGCCCTTGTAGGTCGTCTCAGGCCTCAGCGCAAAGCCCCACCAGGCCACGTTCATGATTCCCGCGGCGTTCTTGTCGTCGGCGTGCTCCACGTCCAGACGCACGCTTGTCTTCAGCGCGTCGCTCGGCCCCGTCTGCGTGTCGGGCATCATCTTTGCCGAGGCATTGCCCAACTCCACCAGGTACCAGTACGGCACGCCGGTCCAGTCCGCTCTGAAGGTGCGGTTGCGGACCATCTCCGCATACAGCCCGCCGTCATAGGAGTAGTTGATCTCCTCGGTCATCAGGCCATACAGGGTAGGGCTGACCGTTGAGACAGGCTGGTCGGCGTGAATGGTGAGTGTTGCAGGTTTCTGCGCGAAGGCAAGAGAGGCCGCAAGCAGCGCGGGGCACAGGGCCGCATGAGCAAACGTTTTCCCAGTAATCAAGAGGTCTCCTAAAGGATGGTGCCGCAATAGTATATATTCCCGCTGGTATTCAAAGAGAAACGGTTCAGCAGGGTTCAGATGATCCCATCCACTGAATCCGGCTCTATCGAATCCAGCCGCCGCCGACCACTTCATCGCCGTCATAGAACACGGCAGACTGGCCGGGCGTCACCGCACGCTGCGGCTCGTCGAAAGTTGCGAGCACCTCAGCCTCATCTCCGGCGGAACTATTGCGGGTTCCTGACGCAGGCTCCAGCATCGCCCATGCCGGCTCGTGCCGGTGGCGAATCTTGATCTTCACCCGCATCGGGCCCGTGAGCTTCGGAATGCTGATCCAGTTCAGCCGCCCAGCGCGCAGCGTGCGGGTGGCCAGTTCCGCGTCGGCGCCGATCGTCACCCGATGGCTCGCTGGGTCAATCTGCAGCACATAAAGCGGCGATGGCGATGCCACCCGCAGCCCCTTGCGCTGCCCCACCGTGAAATTGTGGATGCCCTCGTGGCGCCCGATCACTTCGCCGCTCGACATCACCAGCTCACCCGCGCCCTCAGGCATCTGCTCGCCCTGCTCTTCAAGGTAGGCGGTGATGAACTGCTTGTAGTCTCCGCCGGGGATAAAGCAGATCTCCTGCGAGTCCGGCTTCTCGGCCAGCGCCAGCCCATGACTGCGCGCGGCCTCGCGCGTCTCCGGCTTGGTGAGATTGCCCAGCGGAAAGAGCGTATACGCAAGCTGCTCCTGCGTGAGGCCGAAGAGAAAGTACGTTTGATCCTTGGCCAGATCCGCCGGCCGCTTCAGGATCCAGCGGCCCCGTCCCCCATCGCGAGTTGCGTCGTACTCGTTGATCGCGTAGTGGCCGGTGGCGATGCGGTTAGCGCCAATGCTGCGCGCCGTCATCAGCAGCTGATCGAACTTGAGATGGTTATTGCAGAGCGAGCAGGGAATCGGTGTGCGCCCGGCGAGATACTCCGACACAAACGGCCGCACCACGTCCTGCTCAAAGCGCTCCTCCTGGTTCACCACGTAGTAGGGAATGCCGAGGTGCGTGGCCACGCGCCGCGCGTCATACACATCATCGAGCGAGCAGCAGCGCCCCGCCTTTGGCGCGTCGGGAATCCCGTGCTTGCCCGCCAGCCTCGTCTGGTCCCAGAGCTGCAGCGTCAGGCCGACGACGCGCTCGCCAGAATGGGCAAGGATCGCCGCAACCGTCGAAGAGTCAACTCCTCCGGACATGGCAACGGCAATGGTATCGATTGCGGTCATCTCTCTTCTGCGCGCAGGACTTTTCCGGCGCATCACTCCGTCCCTATCCATTTTCCGCTTCCACGGATGAAATAGATAGCCTGCACATCCGGCTGCTCCATCGATGCGACCACGGTGGAACCCGGACTTTCTGGGTCCTTAGCAGGGCTCTGCCCTAGCCGACGGTTCCGGCCGTCGCCGGCGCAAGCGCCCGCAGTTGCTCCACAGCCTCGGGCAGCACGCGCAGCACGTGGGCTATATCCTCGTCGGTCGCCGTTTTCAGCAGGCTGAAGCGCAGGCTCGCCCGTGCCTTCGCCTTGTTCAGCCCCATCGCCATCAGCACGTGGCTCGGCTCGGTCGCGCCCGAATGGCAGGCCGAACCGCCGGAAAC
>JBATYG010000181.1:0-5063 GCA_049673945.1 Occallatibacter sp. | reverse complement strand
CTGGAGCGCGGCACTCGGCTGAGCGACGTGCTGGCGCTGGCGGGGGCGATTCGCGCGGCGCGGCCGGCGGCGGGGTTGATCCTCTTCAGTTATTACAATCCGATTCTTCGCTATGGGCTGCGCAGGTTTGCCGATGATGCGGCGAAGGCCGGCGCCGATGGCGTGCTGGTGATCGACATGATCGTCGAGGAGGCGCAGGAGTATCTGGCGGAGATGGAGCGCACGGGGCTCGCACCGGTGTTTCTGGCCGCGCCCACCAGTCCCGATGAGCGGCTTGCGGCGATTGCCGGCCACTCGAAGGGATTTGTCTATGCGATTTCGCGGACTGGGATCACGGGAAAGCAGCAGAGCTTGACGGCGGATGCGGCTGCGTTGGTTGCGCGCATCCGGCGATGGACCCGGCTGCCGGTGGCCGTGGGGTTCGGCATTTCAAACGCGGAACACGTTGCACAGGTGGCGGAGTTCGCGGATGCCGCGGTTGTTGGCAGCGCAATTGTGGATCTGGTGGGGAAGTCGGCTCCCGAAGCGGCTCCCGGCGCAGTGGCTCGATTTATCGAGGGCCTGCGCCCGCCTGTAGCGGCACCGGCCCGTTAAAGATCCAGACCCCCGAAGGCGCGCCCGGCAACGGGTGCGGCCGAAATGGATTCAACTTGAGTTCCCATGCGACGAGCGCCGGCGCCGGAAGGCCGGAGGCGAAGCGCAACACGAGGATGGAATGACGCTGGAAGAACTGCGAAACCAGATCGATGTGCTGGACTGCCAGCTTGTGGAGTTGCTGAGCCGGCGGGCCCAGGCAGCGCTGATGATTGGTCACCTGAAGGCAGCAACCTCGCTGCCGGTGTATGAGCCGGCGCGCGAGAAGGTGATCTACGCCAACGTGCGCGCGGCCAACAAGGGACCGCTGCCGGATATCGAACTGACGCATATCTACGAGCGCATTATCGACGTGATGCGGGCATTGCAGCGGAACGAGTTGGCATCGGAAAGAAACGCCCAGGCAACAGCGCAGGGCCAAGGCACAGGCGCGCAGAACCCGGTTGCGGGCGCTGCCAGCGAGGCGCCGGAGACAGGGAAGAAGCGATGATTGTTGCAATGCAGGAGAGTGCCACCGAAGAGCAGATCGACGCAGTGATCGACGCGATGGTGGATGCAGGCGTGGGAGTTCATCGCACGACGGGTGCGACGCAGACGATTCTGGCGGGCGTGGGCCCGACGGCGGGGCTCGACCTCAGCAAGTTCGAGAACCTGGCGGGCGTGCTGCACGTGCACCGCATCAGCTCGCCATACAAGCTGGCCGGGCGCGGGTTTCGTCCCGAGGGCACAGTGGTGGAGTTTCGCAACGGCGTGAAGGTGGGCTGCCGGCAGGTTGCCACTATGGCCGGACCGTGCTCCATCGAAGACCGCGAGCAGATCTTCACGACAGCCGAGCGGGTCAAGGCGGCCGGCGGCAGCTTTTTGCGCGGAGGCGCGTTCAAGCCGCGCAGCTCGCCGTATGCATTCCAGGGGCTCGGCATTCCGGGGCTTGCGCTGATGCGCGAAGCGGCGGAAAAGCATGGGTTGCTGGTGGTGAGCGAGGTGATGGAGATCTCGCAGATCGAGCCGATGGTGCCGTACGTGGATCTCTTCCAGGTGGGCGCGCGCAACATGCAGAACTTCAACCTGCTGCGCGAACTGGGGCAGGTGCGTACGCCGGTGCTTCTCAAGCGCGGCATCGCGGCGACGATTGAGGAGATGCTGCTTTCGGCCGAGTACATTCTTTCCGGCGGCAACTACGACGTAATCCTCTGCGAGCGCGGCATTCGCACCTATGAGACGGCAACGCGCAACACGATGGATATTTCGGCGATTCCGGTGGTGAAGAAGCTGTCGCACCTGCCGATCGTTGCCGATCCGTCGCATGGCACGGGGCACCGCGATATGGTCGCGCCGATGGCGAAGGCCGCAGTGGCCGCGGGCGCGGATGCGATTCTGGTCGAGGTGCATCCCAACGCGGACAAGGCTGCGAGCGATGCGGCGCAGACGTTGTATCTCGAGCAGTTTGAAAAGCTGATGGGCGAGCTACGGGTAATTGCAACGGCGGTTGGCCGAACGATGTAAGCGGTTGGCGGAGACGGCGGCGCGGCTTGCACCGCTGGCTTCGCTAACGCGGCTGAAAGGATCGATGATCGAGCGCATCGCCATCGTTGGAACCGGCCTGCTGGGCGCATCAGCAGGTCTTGCCCTTCGTGCCGCCGGTTATCGCGGCGCGATCACGGGATGGAACCGCGGTCCGGAGCAGGGGCAGCAGGCGCTTTCGATGGGCGCGATCGACTCAGTTGCCGAAGATCCGATCGAGATGGCGCGGGCGAGCCAGGTTGTGCTGCTGGCGACGCCGGTGTATGCAATTCTCGAGTGGATGGAGCAACTGGCCGGCGTGCTCGGGCCGGAGCAGCTGGTCACCGATGTGGGCAGCACGAAGGCGCAGATCACGTCTGCGGCGGACCGGCTCTTCAATCGCGCGGGGCGCGCGGCATTTCTGCCAGGGCATCCAATGGCAGGCAAGGAACGCGGTGGCGCGGCGCTGGCGGAGGCGACGCTGTTTCGCGGCGCGGTGTGGCTGTTCACCGATGATCCGCAGTGGAATCGGCCAGCCGAAGCGACGGAACTGGTGCGCGCGTGGCGGGAATGGGTGAAGGCGATCGGCGCGAAGATCATCGACCTGAATGCGGAGCGGCATGACGAACTGGTGGCATGGGTGAGTCATCTGCCGCAGTTTGTGGCAACGTGTTTGAGCGCGCTGCTGGAAGACGAGGTGGGCGACGCGCCTGAACTGAAGGATGTGGGCGGGCGGGGCCTGCGCGAGATGACGCGCTTGGGCGCGAGCCCCTACTCGATGTGGCGCGACATTGCGCACACCAACAGCGCAGCGATTGAAGCGGCGCTGCTGGCGTTGGAGCAACGGCTCGCGCATATCCGCGAAAACATGCGCACGCCGGAGCTGCGCGACGAGTTCGACAAGGCGAACAAGTTTCGGCGGGAATAGGACGCTTCACTGATCCCGCGAATCTTGCCCATTCTGGTTCTGCCCCTCGCTTATATGCCAGATGAAGATCGATGCAACGTTGTCATCGACGGCCGCGAGGATAGGAAATTGTTGTCCAACACGAGCCGCGAGTCCGAACGCGCCGCCAAATGCGGGATCGACTGAAATCTCTTTCACAAACTGTCCGTCGACCGTAAACTCAACAATCTCGCTTGGCATCTTTGGGTTCGGGTTGATGGCGTCATTGTTGCTGACGAGAAGATGCCCGTTCGGCGCCAGAGTCATGGCCAGAGGGCCATGCAGATGTACGCTGTCCTGATAGATCAGCCGCCCGCGCCCGCCGCTCGATGACCGCTCAGCAGCGTTTTGCACCGCGTAAACGGCGTTATCGCCGGTAGAGGCGACGTACAGCACATCCTGACCCGGAAGATAAACCAGACCAGTGGGCGCATCGAAGAGTGCCACCGGGTCGCCGTTGTGGGTATAGCCCGATGCGATTGTTGTGGCCTTCTGAAGATTCAGGCCCGAGGATGAGACTGAGAAATTAAGTCTCGTTACGGTTCCTGTCAGGGCGTTGGTGACGAAAGCAGTTGCTGAGTTTCCATTGTCAACAAGGGCCATGTCCCACGGGTAGTTAATCGTCGGGTCGGTGATGGTTTGGACGAGGCTTCCCTGATTGTTAATGACCAGAAGCGAGCCCGGCATCGCTGTGCCGGAGGTTCCGTCCGTCGTGGGCCCATTGCCCACCACGATGAAGCCGGCACGCAGTGTTCCCAAAGCAGTCGTAAGCCCCAAAGGCGCGGTGCCTTGAAAGAGGAGGGACTGCATTCCGGCCTGCGAGATATCGACGATGGTGGTTCCCGTTCCTTGAAGGTTTTGAGCGTTGTTGAAGTTGGAAACGAGGATATCGCCATGGTGCAACGGTCCTGACCCGACCTGGAAGTTCTGGGGAATGAAGACAACGCCGTACGGGTTCACGTCTCCATTCAAAGGCACCGTGGTGATGCTCCAAACCTGGCTGGGAAGAAACGCATTGTCCTGATTGTTTTGAGCCAGGCATGGCGCGGCGAGAGTTGCGAGGAAGGTGACGGCGAGAACGGCAAGCTGCCGCTTAGGTTGCAGGCGGTTCATGGCGCATGTCCTCGATTGAGACGTTTGGTTTCGGGAGGAGCTCTTTCTGCGAGTCGAAGGCGGAATCGATGTTGAAATCCGCATGCACAAAACGCCCCGGTCGCCACAACACCGGCACGAAGCCGCTGTATGTGTCTCAAGCTGTTAGGCGACCGCACCATCCTTCACTAGAGCGGACATAGTGAGCCGTGGTCCCCACGCCAAGCCAAACTAACAATACCGCGCTGGAGTGGTGTCATCCGAATGTCAATTGGTTGTCAGGATCTTGTAAGTTTTCGTTTTCGGCGATGGGATTGGCGGTTCAAGCCCGCGATACGGCATGGACGAAAAGCTACTGCGGCAGGCCGCCGGATTTCCCAACCAGGACATTCATTCTGACGTTTCCGATGGACTGCGAGCCGGCAGTGGCCTGCCATGTGAGCTGCTGCCAGCCGCTGTGCGCGTCGGGCCCGAGAGTGAGGTGCGCCTGGATGGGATAGCAAGCGCCGGGCGGCACTGGGTAGTGCGCGAAGCGGGTCTGGTCCTGCCACCCGCCAGGCAGTTGCAACGTGATGGCGATCAGCGCGGGCTGCGCAGTTTGGTTGCAGGCGAGCAAATCGACAATGAGATTGCCGCCGCGCGATGCGCCGATTTCGGGCGCTGGCATGAGGTGGTTGAGAGCGTCGAGATGGTGTGCCGCGGCAAAGAGTGAATAGAAGCGCCAGGGATCGCCGATTTCGAAGGAAAAACCGGAAGCCTTCTCGGGCTGGTAGCCACGCGCAGGCGTGAAAGGGAGCGGAACCGGAGTGATGTTTTGAAAAACGTCGCCGGTGATGGAGCCGCCGACAAGGGATTTCCCAAAGATAAGGTGAACCGGAAATTCAAAGGCCGCGAAGTTGCGGGAGTGAAGCGCATTGTCGCCTATCGCACC
>JBATYG010000180.1:0-4682 GCA_049673945.1 Occallatibacter sp. | reverse complement strand
CGAATACCTGAAACGCTGCCGCCAGATATAAAAGGGTCGGGCCCACGGCCATCACCTGCGGATCGATGGTGTAAATCGAAATCAGGGCCCGGGGCGCGAAGAGGAAGGCGAGCGCCGAGAGGAGCATGAAGCCCGTCCCCAGCCCCAGAGCCAGCCAGCCGGCGCGACGGGCGCGCGCGGGGTCATTAGCGCCGATGGCATGGCCAACGCTGACGGCCGCCGCAGCGGAGACGCCCAGCGGGACCATGTAGCTGACGCTTGCGTAGTTGAGCGCGATGGCGTGCGTGGCCAGGGCCACTGGGTCGAGATAGCCGGCGGAAAAGGTCGCCAGATTCCAGGCGCCGACCTCGAGCAGAATCTGCCCGGCGGCGGGCGCGCCAATGCGGACGAGCTCGCGCAGGCGCGTGAGCTGCGGGCCGGCCCAATGGCGAAAGAGCGGATGGCCGCGGCGGCGCTCGTAGCGCCAGGCAAAAATCATGAGGCCGACGGCCATGCAGATGCGCGCCACGCAGGTAGAGATCGCCGATCCGCGCACGCCGAGCGCGGGAAAGCCAAGCTTGCCGTAGATCAACACCCAATTCCCTGCCCAGTTGAGCAGGTTGGCCAGCACATAGGTGACGGTGATGACGCGAACCTCGCCAACGCCCTGCAAATAGCGCCGCGCAGCCCCATAAAGCAGCAGCGGCAGCGTGCCCCAGTTGAGGATGCGCAGATATGCGGCGGCCGGCGCAGCAACCGCGGGGTTCACGCCAAAGTGCGTTAGTTGCAAGCTGAGCACGGCAAGCAGCGCCATGATCGGCACGGTGGCAATGCAGGCGAGATAAACGCCCTGCGCGAGCCAGCGATGGCACTCGTCGTAGTCGCGGCGGCCATAGGATTGCGAAACCAGCGTATCGAGCCCGAGCAGCAGGCCGATGCCGAAGAGCGATGGCGTGTAGTAGACGGCATTACCCAGCGAGACCGCGCCAATAGCCTCGGGGCCGAGCCGTCCCACCATGATGTTGTCGACCACGCCCTGAAGCATCCAGCCCAGTTCGCTGAGCACAACGGGCACGGCGAGCGCGACCATGGCACGCAGTTCCTTCTTCCAGTGGGCGCCCGCAGTCATCTCCCTAATGTAACTGCTTCGGGCTGATTTGCAGACCGCACCAGTCGAGAAGAAAGCGCGTTACTGCGGTGCCGAAACGATCAGTTGAACCGGACCCAGAAGGCCCGAAGGAAGCGGATGAAGATTCTCCATGCCCTGCGGAACGAAGCGCAGTCCGTATCGGTTGGAGAGCAGGCGATAGTCGGGCAACGATTGCCCGGCCAGTTCATTGATCGCGGTGTTGCCGACGACGATGCGCATCTCGTTTGTGCCTACGTGCACCCAGTGTGTGATATCGATGCGATAGGGCGGATGCCAGACCACACCAGCACGCTGTCCATTCACGAAGACTTCGGCGGCCTCACGAATCGGCGCGTCGAGGTACGCACGCATGTTGTCTTCGCCGGGCGGAGACGGCAGGGGCTCGGCAGTCGCGGCGCCGAAGTCGAGAAGATAGCGACGACCGGGACCAGGAGACGTGGGAATCTCAAAGGTCTTCTCGTAGGTTGCGCGGCCCGAAAAGAATTGTGCCCGCGGAATGGACGACCATGATTCGAGCCTGTCCATCTCAACTATGGACCCAGCTTGGCCTAGTCCGGATTCGCCAAAGGTGACTTTCCAGTGGCGCGAGAGGTCGGCAAGAAGCGAATCATGGCGCGGAGATTCTGCCAATGCTGCTTCACCATGATTTGAGAAGAACAGAAGGCGCGATTCGTAGGGCGCAAGGTCAAGCCGAATGTTCTGGGCGACGGGAAGGCCGGCGACTTTACCGGTAAATGCGTCCCACACCTCTGCGTGCGCGGCTGATCCGCGGAAATGCGCCGTCACATGCTTTGGTTCGGCAGAAGTATTGGCCACAAAGTAGAGATCGCCGTCAGCCAGCTTGCGATGAATGAAACCCAGCGCCGGCGTGGCCGGGGTAAAGATTGCGTCGGGCTGGAGAGCGTGCGCGAGTACAGCGCCAAGTTGCGTTTCGTCGGCGACAAGGTGCGCGGAAGGCACGCTCCCTCCGAAGAGGTCTTTGGATAGTTGCTGGATGCGGCTCGACTCCGCGGCAGCGTGCAGAAAGCCGGGAGCGGTGGCGGGCTGCCGCCGCGTTGCAATCACGATGCCGCCCTTGCGTGCGAAGGCGAGAACCCTCTCATACGTCGCAACGGGCATACGGTCGACGTTGGGAAGGATCAGAACCTTGTACGGAATGCCAACGCCGTTAACCGCGTCGGCGTCGATGAAGTCGAGATTGAAACCGGCGTCGAGCACCTGGGCAGTAACGCGGTTGCCGAGAAACTTGCCCATCGATTCATCGATGCTGACGTTGGAGCCGGTTTCATCGAAGCCACCGGCAGAAAGCGGCGACTGGCGCTTCTCGAACCCCGCCTTGAACGAGGCCCACACATCATCGTCAGGCAGCATCAGGGCGACGTCGTTTGCGGGCGCTCCCTGCCGCAGGGCGAAGCTCATGCGCTGCAGGTAGCCGGTGAGATCGCTCATCGCGAAGAACCACGGGTTGTGCGCATTCAGCGCCCCTGCCGCATACATGCGCCAGCCCGGCTCGCCAGCCGATGGGGGCGAATAGGGCCAGCCATGGCCGACAAGCTGGTTGATGCCCTGCAGAAAGTGCAGGTCGGCCTCGGCCTTCATGTCGAGCGGAGTGGCGCGAAAGGCCGGCGAGTGCAGCCAGGTCCACGTCTCCGATGAGATGACGGGGTGGTGATAGAGGTGCCCGGCGGAGGCCGCCCACCGCGTGTCAGAAAATTCACGACCCATGAGGAAGGTCGCCTTCCCTTCCCCCTCAGGCAGATCTGCCAATCGATTGCTCGCGAGGGTGACCGGGGGATATCCATAAACCTGTGCGCGCAGCAGCGTGTGGTGCTGCATGGCCCAGTTGTGCAGCGGAGCGAGGAAGTTGTCGTCGGCAAGTTCGGTGAGCGTGCGGCCCCAGTCATGCCGAATCGCGGCGGTCTCCGGTCCGGCGTCTGCGATGAGCGCGAGCAGATGCGGGCGCAGATCGTAGCCGCGACGGCGCTCGAACTCCGCGAGCAGCGCGGGCGTCCAGTCGGAGCCGTAGTCCTCAAGGCTGTCACAGAAGACGGCGTAGGGTGGCGCAACCCCGAAGGCCGAGAGAAGCTTGTCGCCGACCGCCTGGAGATGATTTGCGATCGCAGCCGGATCGTAGTGATCGAGCACGAAACCTTCGGCGCCGACTGAGGCGCGTTTTACGGTCATACCGGTGCGGCTGGCGATGAAACTGATGAGCTGGCGAGGCTGATCACTGGCTGCAAAGCTGTATCTGCCCGAGACCGGCTCCGCGATGGGCTGCGCGTCTGCTAGTTCCTCCGGCGATGCATGCGCAGGAAGCAGAAAGGCTTCAATGCGCTCTTCGCCGGTATCGATGTGAGGCGCGAGAGCGATGGCGGCCCCGGAAGGTACGTCGGTGGATACGATGCGAAGCTTTCCTGCGGACTGCGTTACCGGAATGTGCGGCCCGCCGAAGGGCCAGCCGCTGCCGAGCGTGATATCGACGCGCAGGCCGAGACGACGCGCTTCCTGCGCAGCGAAGCTCAGCGCCGCGAGATGTTCCTTTGAGAGAAAGGGCGTGTTGTGAAAACCCGTGGCTGGATCGTCGAGTTCGAGCGGATACAGGTTCGCAATTTCAACTCCGCCAACGCCCGCGGCTTTCATCTGCTCGAGCTCGCGCGTGATCTCCGGCTTCTCCGCTGCGGGGCCAAACCACCACCAGCGCATCATGATGCGGCTGGAGTCAGGTGGGGCGGCGAAGCTGCGATGAAGCTCTGCGATGCCGGATGCGGCCTGCGGCCATGTACGCTCCGGCGATTGCACGAGAAGGACAAAGAACGCGAAGGCGGCGAGCAATATATTCGAAGTACCGCGCCTGTTCAAAGCCGAGCGGATGGAAATATGCATCGACAATCGATTCTCCGTTGCCGCGAGAGATGCACTGTACGACAGATGCTAATCCGTCGAGAATTCTATTGCATGAGGCGGCAGAGGACGGCCGGAGGAGCTGATGCAAGGCGAAGCCGGCCGGAGGATCTATGCGGATGCTGGTATACTTCGCCGTTGACCAAGTGCCGCGCTGCAATTGCATTCTGGCGCCCACAGTCAGGAGCAGGCCACGAGTCATGAAATCCCCCGCGATCGCAATCGAGCCAATCTCCAATACCCACCCCCCCACGACAAACAAGCACCTGATCCGCTGGGTGGAGAAGATGGCCGATCTGTGCCGGCCGGATGCGATTCACTGGGTCGACGGCTCAGAGCGCGAGTATGACGCGATCTGCAACCGCCTGATAGACGCAGGGACGTTTGTGCGGCTCGATAGCAAGAAGTGGCCGGGCTGCTTCTACGCGCGTTCGGTACCGGGCGATGTGGCCCGCGTCGAGGATCGCACCTTCATTTGTTCGCTCTCGCGGGATGCAGCGGGCCCGACAAACAACTGGGAAGATCCCTATGTCATGCGGCGCAGACTGAAGCAGCTCTTTCGCGGAGCGATGCAGGGCCGAACGATGTATGTGCTGCCCTTCAGCATGGGCCCGATTGGCTCGCCCATGTCCGGCATCGGGGTCGAGCTTAC
>JBATYG010000179.1:0-5353 GCA_049673945.1 Occallatibacter sp. | reverse complement strand
GAACAGCCGTACGGCTTTTTCGGGGCACTGAATCCTACCGGACACACGGCGATCTATTTTGAGCGCGTGTGCGCCGAGACGCCCGTCGAGCTTCGCCGCTGCCACGCCGGCGAGATTGGCGCCGTGGTGTCGCGCTACCAGGGCATGGACGGCTACGACTGGATCGCCATTCCTCTGGTGCCCTATCTCTATTCGACTGAAAATGCGGATGCTGTTCCAGAGCACACCAGCCATGCAGCGGTTGAGCGGCTGCGCAACAACTATCACGAGACTCACCTGATGAGTCTGGGCGATGTGCGGGAAGGAAATCTTGTTCACGGCGGCTGGAAGGAACTTGTGGGAGTAGCCTACGAGCGGCGCATCTACGCGTTCCGGTTCGACACGACCGAAGCGCAGGATGACAGGTTCATCGAGCATATGAACGAGGAGGAGAATCGATCGCATTTTCAGCTTCTCTTCAACAACTGCGCTGACTTTGCGCGCGTGATGCTCAATTTCTATTTTCCAGGGAAATTCAAGCGCAGCATTTTCCCTGATGCGGGTGTGACGACGCCGAAGCAGGTCGCATACAAGCTGGAGCGCTACGGCATGAAGCATCCATCTCTTGAGGTTGAGGTTTACGAGATTCCGCAGATTCCCGGCTATCGCCGGCCCAGCAGAAGCAACAAGGAAATCTCCGAGTCGCTGATTACCACCGGTTATGCGATTCCAATTGCGCTACTCAACCCGTATCTTGCAGGTGCGCTGGTGGTGGATTACCTGGCGCGCGGCCATCATCGCCTGATGCCGAAAGACACGCCAGTACTGACCCCGAATGACTTGGCAAACGTGCTATACGACTCGGAGCCGGCGCCAACACTGGCCGATGCGCCGAGGCCTGGTGTGCCGGATTTGGAACCGGAGCCGGAGCTGGGCGGGGACGTGGCGATGCCGGCAATGCCGGCGGCGGTAGTTGCCACACCGGTGAACGTGATACTGTCCAGCCATGAGTAAGCAACCACAAAACCTGGCCAATCATGCGCGTTTTGACCCGCTCTATCACGGCTTTATCGTTGCGGTCTTTCTGGCAAACCTGGGTGTGGCGATTTACGAGGTGGTCCACCACAGCAACCTGGCGTCGTGGTGGTTTCTCTTCCTGTCAATAGCGTTTATCGCGCCCATCTTCAAGCTTCGTCTTTACCCCTTGAAGGTGCAGGATCGTGTTATCCGGCTGGAAGAGAGATTGCGACTGCAAGCGCTCGCTCCCGTGGAGTGGCACGCGGAGATTTACCGGCTGACCGAGCAGCAGCTTATCGCGCTGCGCTTTGCCGCGGATGACGAGGTAGTGGGGTTGGCCAGGCAGGCGCTCGAGCACAGCCTCACGCCAAAGCAGATCAAGGAGCGCATCGGGAGCTGGCGCGCCGATGAGTTCCGCGTGTGAAGGCGCCGCGCCTTCTGCCACCGCTTCCCTGCTGATCCCAAATCAAATTGAACGTTGCTCGAAGAGTCAATTCCTTCTTCTCGCGCGATTGCGCCCGGCGCTTGAGCCGGTACAATCGGACACGCCACAAAACAAGGATCGATATCGATGCTCTGTGAAGGAGAGAGGCATGTACCGCAGGGAACTCTTGAAGTTTGCGGGAACGGGGATGGCTGCTGCGGTGACACCTGCAGCCGGAGCGGCAATGGGCGCGAGCGGCGAGGCGAAGGGTGAGCCCGCGACGGGATGGCTAAGCGTGCGCACGCACGGGGCGAAGGGCGACGGAGCGGCGACCGATACGCCGGCAATCAATCGCGCAATCGAGGCCGCAGCGGCTGCCGGCGGCGGCACGGTCTACTTCCCTGCCGGCGTCTATCTGAGCTACTCGATTCGGCTGAAGAGCAAGGTTGGTTTGTATCTCGACCACGGCGCGGTGATTCTCGCCGGGCCGACACCGCTGGGCGGTACCGAGAATGGCGGCTATGATGCCGCGGAGCCGCAGGGCGCGTGGGAGCCTTACCAGGACTACGGGCACAACCACTGGCACAACTCGCTGATCTGGGGCGAAGGGCTTGAGGATATTTCGATCAGCGGGCCGGGCATGATCTGGGGCAAGGGCCTGAGCCGCGGATGGGAGCCGGCGCGCGATCCCGAGCGGCCGGACGCGACGAAGCCGGGCGTCGGGAGCAAGGCGATTGCGCTGAAGAACTGCCGCAACGTGATCCTGCGGGACTTCAAGATTCTCGAGGGCGGATGGTTCGGGATTCTGGCGACGGGCGTGGACAACATGACGATCGACAACCTCGTCATCGACACGAATCGCGATGGAATGGATATCGATTGCTGCCGCAACGTGCGCGTGTCGAATTGCGCGGTGAACTCGCCGTGGGATGACGGCATCTGCCCGAAGAGCTCGTTTGCGCTGGGCTATGCGCGGGCTACGGAGAATGTGACGATCACCAATTGCTACGTGACCGGCGGCTATGCGCTGGGCGCGATGATCGATGGCACGTGGAAGCCGGTGGATCGCGGCAATCATGTGCCAACGGGGCGCATCAAGATGGGCACGGAGTCGAATGGCGGCTTCAGGAATATCACGATCTCGAATTGCGTTTTTGAAAGCTGCCGGGGCTTCGCGATCGAGACAGTGGACGGAGCACTGGCGGAAGATATTACTTTCACCGGAATCACGATGCGCGACCTGCGCAGCGCGCCGTTGTTTTTGCGGCTGGGCACGCGCATGCGCGGACCGAGGGACGCGAAGCCGGGAGTGCTGCGCCGGGTGATCCTGAGCAATATCACCTGCCAGAGCTCGGCGATCCTGCCATCGATTCTGGCCGGCGTGGCGGACCATCCGCTCGAAGACATCAGGATTCACGACGTAATTGTGCAGCAGGCCGGCGGGGGTGATGCGGCGATGGCGGCGCTGATGCCTGAGGAGGAGGCGGATGCGTATCCGGAGCCGGAGATGTTCGGCAAGCTGCCTGCAACGGGAATCTTCGCGCAGCATGTGCGCAACCTCGATGTGAGCAACGTGGCGATCGAGACAGTTATGCCGGATGCGCGAGCGGCGTTCTGGCTGAAGGATGTAGATGGTGCGGATTTCTTCCGCGTGCGCGCGCCGCAGGCAGCGCCCGCATTTGCACTGCATGACGTGAAGAAGTTCAGAAGCATTGGGAGCGCGGGCATTGCGGACACGACGATGGAGAGTGTGGAAGAGCGAAGGATATAGAAGCGGTATTAAGCGCGTATTGCGTCAGAAGCCTGCCCTTTCACAAAACACGGCAGGCTGCGGTCTTAAGATGAGGCGTCAGACAACACTGACGCGGCTGCATTCCTCAACAGGGATGGGCACCTGCTCTACGATTTCGAGGCCGAAGCCTTCGAGCGCGGGAATGTGCATGGGCGTATTGGAGAGAAGCCGGATGCGCTGCACACCGAGGTCGGAGAGGATCTGGCCGCCGAGACCGATGGCGCGAAGAATGCGGCCCGTGCGTGCCTGGGAGCCTTCGCGGGCGCGCACCTCCTGGTGGAGAACGATACGGGATAATGCGCCGGGCTCTGCGCCGTGGAGATGCACGGCTCCGCCAGGCTCAAAGGCGGCAGCCTCGATGGGGGCGCGGTCGATCTCGAAGCCACGCGAGGTGTTGTGCAGGTAGAGCAGCACGCCGCAGCCTTCTTCGGCGATCATGCGCATGGACTGATCGATGATTTCGCGGCAATGGCAATCGGCCGAAAAGACATCACCGGCAGTGCAGCGCGTATGCACGCGGACAAGAACCGCTTGCGGACAGGGTGGTTTAACCGAGCCGTTTGCATTGACGGCAGGGTCAGGAGGCGCGGCTGGACCGGTCGGGTATAAATCGCCGCGCACAAGAGCGATGTGGCTCTCGCCCCCATTGACTTCGCTCTCGTAGGCGATCATGCGGAATTCGCCATAGCGGGTCTGAATGCGGGTTTCGCCGGCGCGGACGATGTAGCGTTCATGGCGAAGACGGTAGCGGATGAGCTCGGCGACGGTGAGGATGCGCAGGCCGTGCTCTTTGCAGAACGGAATGAGATCGGGAATGCGCGCCATCTCGCCGTCGTCGCGCATGACTTCGCAGATGACGCCGGAGGGATTGAGGCCGGCCATGCGTGCGAGATCGACCGAAGCCTCGGTTTGCCCGGCGCGGACAAGCACGCCGCCCTTGCGGGCGCGAAGCGGGAAGACGTGGCCGGGGCGCGCGAGGTCTGCAGGCGTGGATTCAGGCGCGATGGCGGTGAGGATGGTATGGGCACGGTCGGCAGCGGAGATGCCGGTGGTGACGCCTTCGCGGGCTTCGATGGTCTCAGTGAATGCGGTGCCGAAGCGCGAGGAGTTGTTCTGCGTCATGGGGAAAAGGCGCAGGGAGTCGGCGCGCTCCTCAGTGAGCGTGAGGCAGATGAGACCGCGTCCGTAACGCGCCATGAAGTTGATGGCTTCAGGCGTGACGTGCTCGGCAGCGATGGTCAGGTCGCCTTCATTCTCCCGGTCCTCGTCGTCCACCACGATGACCATGCGCCCGGCACGAATGTCTTCAAGGGCGCCGGGGACATTCGTAAAGGGAGTTTCGAAGATGCGCTCAGCCTCTGGCATATCTCTCCGATTTTATTCTCGCGTCCCCAGACAGCAAAAGCGCCGCTCGAAGGCGGCGCTTTTGAAGACTGGCCAAGGAATCTACAACGTCGATTCGATCTCAAAGCCCCAGGCCTCGAGGAGAGCCTCGGGGATGTACTTTGAGTTCTTGTTCCGGCGGGCCCATTCACGAAGACGGGTCGAGCGGATGTACTGATCCGGGGTAAGTTTGAACTCCTTGACGATCTGTTCAAAGGAGGTCACGGTGGGCACAACTGGGCCGATGGGCTCCGGTTTGCCCCAGTTCGGATTTCCACGACGCTTTGCAATTGATTTGTTGTCCTTCAGGAAAGGAGTGATTTCAAGTCAACCTCGGACGCTGGCTGGGGATCCTGTTCTGTCCTGAGGAACTCTGTGTTCTATTTTATGAATATTTGCTCCAAAAATCAATAGTAATCGGCCGGGCGGGTCGCGTGGTGTGTTGAGCTCTATATCCAATCTATCCTGCTGATTAGCAATCAATTACCGCAGTGCAGGCGCCTCGCGACGAGACGCTCATGGGATGAAATTATCAGTGCAAAAAAGGCAATTCACTGGGGGCAGGGGGACGATACTACTATGTCAACATTGTAGGACTCCCCGGCCGCCGGCCTCCCTGGTCGCGGCGGCTGGCGCGGCCCGCGTGCCGAACCTGCCGGGCTCAAAGCGAGCCGACGGGCCCAGGGGCGGACCTGCGGAAGCAGTCTTTCGAAGGCCCGCGAGAGCGTTATTTCTCTTAAGGGTACGGCCCAAGGTGG
>JBATYG010000178.1:0-6560 GCA_049673945.1 Occallatibacter sp. | reverse complement strand
ATTCTGCCCGATGTGGCGTGATGACGCGTATTCCCCAGGCTTCTCGGATCGGAGGGCTTTCCCTCGGAGAGCAATATGCCGCCATCGAGCTCTTTCGCGGCACGATGGCTCGCCATAGCCTGATTGTCCACCGGAATGATGCGGCCGGGATCGAGCCGATCAGTTTTGACGGCACCGCCTGGCTTAGATATGTACCCATACGGATGCCTGAGACAATTTGCATTCAGGAACGCCTGCCCGCAGGAGCCGCAGCTGTTTTGATCAATCAAACTCACACTTACACAGATATTTTTCTACCTATAACGGCAGCAGAAAAGCGCGTGTTCGATGCGATAGACGGCGGACGGACAGTCAGCGACATCTTAAAGAAAGCGTCTCCGTCCTCACTCAATGATCCCGAGCAAGAGGGTGCCAGGGACTTCTTCGAAAAGCTCTGGTGGCACGATCAGATCGTCTTCGATGCTTCTCAAGCTGCCGATGCGCGGTCCGTTTTATAACGGTCGGCCTTAAAGCAACATCCTCGTGTTTTCCGCTGCCTTCTTACGTGTGGGGACTGGAAACCGAACAATTGGCTGGATTTTGCGGTACGATGGACGCCCAGTGCTCCCGAACTGCGAGGAAACGGAAGATGAATGAAACTCCGAACGCGATTAATGTGACGGGAAACTTGGACTCTCCGCCACTTTCATGAACCGCGATCAGGCTATAGACACCGCCTGCCAATATCGCAGTGCTCACGATCTGTTGATTTGGCATGACGATCTCGGGTGTGACTCCGCAGAAGAGATCAATCAGCACGCCGCCTGCGGTCGTGGCGATGAGTCCAATGAGAATCGCAGGAACTACTCCGAGACCCGCGTCAAGCGACTTGTGCGCTCCGAGGATCGCAAACCAGGGCAGCGAGAATGTCTTGAAGAACGCCAGCATTCTGGTTCGGAAGTGCTCCTCTCGCGATGCGGCGTAGCGGTAGATTCCCAGGCCCAGCAAGCCCATCAGAAAACAGACCGCAGGATATTTCACGCCGTGAAGTGGCGCGGGGATTTGGTTGAGCAGAATGTCCCGCGATACGCCTCCCCCTATACCACCGAAGTAGGCCAAAATCATTAACCCAGCGAAAGTGAAGCCCCGGTTGTGCGATTTATTGCGCGCTACGAGTACGCCGTTGAGAGCGTTGACAGCGGCGGCAAACAAGTCAACCTGCGGAAAGTCTGGTAAAGTCATCTCCAATTTCTCCTCTGAGCGGCACATGGTGCCCGGCTAGAGCGGGATAAAGTCGACGGCGCTCTCACTTCAGCTACCGACGACAAAACCTGGTCTAAAAAGTAGTGAAGGAGGCGGGAGGTTGCAACTGTCTCTTTTGACAGGGAAGCTAATCAAATGCCTGCTAGCTTTTATGAGTTGTGGCCGCAGTTGTAATCGCGGCTTTCGAAAGAGGAGGCTTTCTCTTCGCGGCTCTTTTTGCGTGCAGCTACGCGCGAATTACTCCTGCACTCATCGAGAACGGATTGAGGAACATTCCGTTTGAGATATTTAATGACAAAGATGACCACAACGACATCGTCCATCTGACCGATGACCGGAAGGAAGTTCGGAATCAGCTGGATAGGGCTGACCACGTAAAGAAGTGAGCACGCCGCAATCAACTTCGCGTGCCAGGGCACCTGAGGGTGCGTGAGAGCCCGGCGGATGATTCTAAGCTGTTCGATAAATTCGGCGACCGAAGCGCGCCAATCCTTTTTGGCGGGTTGTTGAGGTTGCTCTTCACGGTTGGCCGTCAAGCTTTCCCGCTCGCTTTCCACATTCTGAGAAACGCATCGAAAGCCGATGTGACTCATCCCCGTGTCGACCATCTGGGGCTGACGTGCGGCAGGTCGATAACGCAGGCAATAGTTAGGTGCGCACAGGTGAGAGCCGCCCTTGACGACCTTGCGAGGAATCCGGAACTGCGGCTGTCCCGCATCGTAGCTCTTTTCCGGAGAAAGGATGCGTGGGTTTACGGCCGGCCCGCAGCACGCCTGCGCCATTTCTTCCCCGTGGCAGTGCACATACCAGTCACTTGTCCACTCCCATACATTTCCCGCGAGGTCGAACAATCCATACCCGTTTGCTGGGAAGGAGCCAACAGGCGACGTCCCCTCGAAGCCATCGATCGACAGGTTTTGCCAAGGGAACTCGCCCTGCCACGAATTTGCCATGGGCCTCCCATCGGGAAAGTGTTCGTCGCCCCAGGTAAACTTCTTTCCCTCCAGCCCTCCACGCGCGGCCCGTTCCCACTCGGCTTCCGTTGGGAGTTTCTTGCCTGCCCAGCGAGCGTAGGCTTCTGCGTCCTCATACGCGACATGGACAACGGGGTGCTTTTCGATGCCGGTGATGGAGCTTCCTGGTCCGAAAGGGTAGCTCCAACTCGCTCCTGGTGTCCAAACCCACCAATTTGTGTAGTTAGTGAGATCTACCGGTCCTCTTGTCTTCCGGAAGACCAGGGCACCCGGAACTAGATTTTCCGCTGGGGCTCCAGGAAAATCTGCCGGATTCAACTCGCGTTCGGCCACTGTAACGTAGGCGGTGGCTTCGACGAAGCGCGCGAATTGTTCATTCGTGACCAGGTACCGATCCATCCAGAATCCGTCTACCGATACTTCGTGAACTGGAGCTTCCTCAGGATAGAAATCCGTAGAACCCATCTGGAAAGTCCCGGACGGAATCCATTCCATATCAGAGGGCGCCTGCCCGGTTGATTTCATTTGAGACACGAATCCCCTCGTCGCACTTAATCGATTGTTTGATGCCTGCGACGGGCGATGGGCTGCACCGCGCCGCGCGCGAACCCGCAAATCGACGTCAGTTTGTGAGGGTTAATGAACGTGCGAATCCGGCTTCTGCGATGTGTCGAAATCTCGAGATATTGGCGAGCATGAAAAAAGGCGACGACTGTCACAAGAGACAGTTCACACAGCACGACTGATATGTGAAGTTGCATTGAACGGGCGTTATCGCTCGAGAGCGTGAAGCCGCGAGCCCGCGTGATGACGGTCTCGATGCATTTTCCAAACAATCGTCGAGGAGGAACTCCAATGAAACCGGCAATAAGGAAACAAGTAATGACGGGCCTCGCGGCCTGCTTAGTCGTGGCAGGCAGTTTGGCCGCTGTTGCGCAGCACTTTGAGCCTGATAAGAAAGCGAGCTTGAAAGGGACGATTCAGTCGCGTAACGGTGATCTTGTGACGGTCAAAGACAAGAAGAGTGGCGATGTAGCCGTACTTGTTCTCAGCGATACGACCAAGATCGAGCGCACCAGGGATTTTCGGCTGCGCCGCGCGGACATGGATATCACCGCCATGGTACCCGGCCTGGCAATTGATGCTGAAGGTGTCGGTAACGGCAAAGGTCAGCTCGACGCACGGAAGATTACGTTTGATCCCAATGTATTTAACGTCGAGGTGGCCGAGGAAAAACAGGTTGAGGCCGACCAGGCAGCAGCTTCACGCGCGCAATCAACAGCCAACCAGGCTGGGCAGACGGCCGTAATGGTGGGTGTGGTGGCAACAACGAACGCCGAGGATGTCCAACTCGTGAATGAAAGCGTCTCTGACTTGGCAGACTACAAGACCGTCGCAGAAGCTGCGGTGTTTTTCGATGCTGGTCAGGCGACATTGTCACAGGCGGGCAGGGCCGCGTTGAGCAATCTCGCACAAGGCGCGATGAGCGTCCAGAACTATATGATCGAAGTCGCTGGTTACGCCTCCAGCACCGGAACCAAAGCCGAAAATCAAAAGCTCAGCGACGAGCGGGCAACTGCCGTCGCCGACTATCTTCGCAATTCTGCTGACGTGCCGATGAGGCGGATCCTTGCCCCGGCGGGATACGGCGCAAGTCATCCGGCCGTGGCCAACCAAACCTCCCAAGGGCGCGACATCAACCAGCGAGTGGACGTGAAGGTCATCGTGAACAAGGGGATGGTCGAAGGTTCCATGTAAGCGATCTGCCCCGGCAAAAATTGAAAGTCAGGTTCGGGGTCTCGGTCTCAGCAAAGAATCGAGGTCGGGTCACTCCGAGAGGATCAAGCGACCGGATGTGTCAGTTCAATCCAGCGAGCCCTCGTCGCTCCGATTGATCATGGCGCGCCCGGAATGTTACCTGGAGGACGAGCCGGTCAGGGATGGGACTTCGTCGTGCAATCGTCGGTGCGTGTGCGGCAGGCCTACTGCCAGTTTGTGCGGTGGCAGTTCGCGCTCAAGAGAAAACCCAGACGCAATTTCTGCCAGAAATCGACGTACATTATGAGTTCAATTCCAACGCGCGCCTTTTTGTGCAGGCAAAGGACGATCGCGACGGTGGCGACCCGACCCAGTTCACGTTCGGACCGAGCATCTTGCTGTATCACAAGCCCCTGCTAAAGCTGAAGCGCATACTTGTATTCGACCTGGATACCACGAAGACAAGAGCATTTGTGCTGGAAACCGGGTATCGCGTCATCACTGCGCCAAACACAGCGGTCGAGAACCGCATGATTCAGGCGGTGACGTTTCACTATCCACTCGTGGTGAAGATTTTGGTCACCGACCGGAATCGTTTCGATCTCGATTGGCAAAACGGAGATTTCACCTGGCGATATCGAAACAAGCTAACACTAGAGCGAATGTTCAGGATTCACTCTTTTCGTTTTGCACCCTTTGCAGCGGCGGAGCCGTTCTACGAAAGCCAGTACAACAAGTGGGCGAGTACGGATCTTTACGCGGGCTCGACATTTGTTGCCGGAAAACACGTTCAGTTCGGTTTGTACTATGAGCACGAGAACGATACAGGAAAGAAGCCGAACACCCAGAAAAACTATGTGGGACTGCAGATGCAGCTCTATTTCTCACGCGAGGAAAAATCGAAAAAGGCAAGCGCGTCGATCCCATCGTCATGAGACCCATACATCTTCAACCTACCGAATCATCCTCAATATTCAAATCCAAACACTGCAGACGGCTTCGCCTCTTTCTGAACGATGAGCGGTGCTTCGACCAAGTTCTCGAACGGCTTGCATTGAAGCGCGTCTCTTGATTGCGATCTGATTTCAAAGGGCTTATTGAGGGTCTCGACGAAGACGCTCACTCTTTTCGAAACGGCTACCAATCCATCGCACAACCAATTACAATGTTCCCCATCTCTGGGGGATCGCCTCTGCGATCCCAGAACCCGCATTCGCGCGCCCACCTCAAGCCAACCAGCACGATCAAAGCCAACGTGTAGGTAGTAATGCCGACGAAACGATCGAAGCGGCCCCGAAGACGTGGTCATGCGATAGCAGTGCTTTTGGGCGCCAACGAAAAGCAGATTGAAGGGTCGTCGGTTTTGTGGCGTTCGCCCGCAGCAATCTGGTGGACCGCCTTAGGGCTTCTCGTACGCTGGATGGTTGCGCTAGTGGCCATCCTTTTACTGATTTTCGTTAACCGATCAGCCGCGGCGGATCAACGTGATGCCAGAAGCATTCTTATCCTATACAGTTTTTCGCGCGAAGCCAGCGGAAGCGAAGAAGCCCTGGAATCAGCGTTGCGCAGAAATATTCCCTGGCAACTCAATTTCGGAGTGGAGTTTCTTGAGTCCAGGCGATTCATAGATGAAGGGTACGAAAATAGCGTTCTAGAAACCTTGCGACACACATATAGCGGGCAGAAATTCGATCTAATAATCGCAGTTTCGTATCCGGCGCTCGAGTTTGCCGTTAAGCACCGAGATGGGCTCTTTCCCGGCGTTCCGATTGTATTCTTTGAGGTGGATACGAGGCGACTCAGCGGGCACCAACTGTTGCCGGGAGTGACCGGCGTGCTGGAAACGGTGCCCGTGGATAAGACGATTGATCTCGCATTTCACCTTCATCCAGAGACGAGTACGGTCGCGATCATCACGAACGTTTCTAGTTTTGAGAACTTCTGGTTGGCTGATGTGCACACCGAGTTGGCCCTCTCTAAAGAACATGTAAGGGTGATTGATCTGGTTTCGCTGCCCGCAACAAAAGTCTTCGAAAGGGTGACTGCACTTCCGCCACACTCGATCGTGTTTTTTCAACGTGCTCCGCAATCGGGGATTCAGCCGGCGATCGGAGATTACGAAATGCTTGCGTGGGTCGGACAGCATGTTCCCACCTATTGCATATTCCCTGAGATATGTCTGGGGCATGGAGGAATCGGTGGAGTTCAGGCGGAAGCCGCGCCCTCGATGGCGGCAGAATTGGCCAAGCGAGTGCTGTCCGGCGAGCGTCCGGATGATATCCCAGTGATAACCGATCAGAGCTACCAGGTTCGGGTGGACTCGCGTCAGCTTCGCTATTGGAAAATTCCAGAGTCGGCGCTGCCGCCGGGCAGTTTGGTGCTTTATCGGGAGCGTACGTTCTGGGAGCGCGATCGGAAATACATCATTCCCGTCATTGCTGTGATCCTCACGCAGGCTTTATTGATCACCGGATTACTGTGGCAGCGCACCCGGAAACGCAAGGCCGAAGCGGTTCTGCGCGAAAGCGAAGACCGCTTCCGACAGATGGCCGATACGACGCCGTCATTGATCTGGATGTGCGACGC
>JBATYG010000177.1:0-1883 GCA_049673945.1 Occallatibacter sp. | reverse complement strand
CGCGGACCCCGGAGCAGCACATCCTGTCTCCGGCGGCGCCTCAGGCATCGCACAGGTCTTTCTGCTGCCCGCGCCAGGACCCGAGGCCCGCCAGAACCCCGGGGCTGAACTCGCGGTCGTCAACCTTACCGGAGACTTCGCCGCCAGCCATCCCTCAGGGCTCGAGACCGAGACCCTGACGGTGCTCTCGATCTGCGCTACTCTGCGCGCCAATCTGCCGCAGATCACCGAAGTCAGCTTTCTCGTCGATGGCCAGCAGCGCCCCAATCTCGCCGGGCACGCCGACCTGACCCGGACCTATCTCACCGCCGACGCCGTGCCAACCGGAGGAGCAGCCCAGTGAGCGTTGAAGCCGTATCTGAGAATCCACCAAGAATAGGCGTGTTCGACTCCGGTTTCGGAGGCCTCACCGTTCTGCGCGCTCTGGTCTCCCGTTTGCCGCATGCGCGGTATGCCTTCAGCGGTGATACGGCTCGCCTTCCCTACGGCTCAAAGTCGCGCCGCACCATCGCGCGCTATGCGGTTGAGAGTGCACAGTTTCTGGTGCGCGAACAAGGCGCCGAATTCCTCGTCATCGCTTGCAACACCGCCAGTGCGCTTGCGCTCGATGCAATCCAGCAAGCGATACCGGTCCCGGTACTTGGCGTCATTGAGCCCGGCGCCTCTGCCGCCCGCGCAGCCTCTGAGACGGGCGATGTCCTGGTGATCGCCACCGACGCCACCGTGCACAGCCATGCTTATTCGGAAGCATGCCGGGCCAAGGGGCTGCGTTCGCTCGAGAAAGCCTGCCCGCTGCTTGTGCCGCTGGTCGAAGAAGGCTGGACAAATCATCCGGTCACTGCCGAAGTTATCCGCATCTATCTCGGCGAGCTCGACGCCCGCGCTGCCTCGGAAGGTCTCACACCCGACACGCTGGTCCTTGGCTGCACGCACTATCCGCTTCTGCGGCCACTTATCGGGCAGGAGGTACGGGCAGGCATTCGCGTCATCGATTCTGCCGAAGCCGCAGCCGACGCTGCAATGCAGATGATCGGCGATCGCGCACTCTCTGCCCCGCAAGCCAATCCCACTGAGACTGAAATCCATTGCTTCGCCACCGATTCGGTCGAGAAGTTCGAGCGGCTTGGCTCGCGCTTTCTTGGCCGTCCAGTCGGCCCGGTCAGCCTTGTCGATCTCGATGGCTGAAGCCCGAGTCCATGAAAATCGCTTGGTATCCTAAAGAACGGCCGGCGCCGGGCAATTTCCTGCACTGAGCGCGTGCCACGGAGGAATCGGACGAGCATGATCAATCTGGCTGGCAAAACGGCAGTCATCTTCGGACTTGCCAACAAGCGTTCCATCGCCTGGGGCATCGCGCAGAAGCTCAGCGCCGCGGGCACCACGCTCGCCATCTGCTACCAGAATGAGCGCATGAAACTCGAAGCCGAGGGAGTCATCAAGGAGCTTCCCGGCGCTGCCGGCTTTCAGTGCGATGTCTCCGTCGACAGCGAAATCGACGCGCTCTTCGCCACATTGAAGGGCCAGTACAGCAAGCTCGATATCCTCGTTCATGCGGTGGCATTCGCTCCGCCGGCAGACCTCCACGGCGAATTCATCAATACCAGCCGCGAAGGGTTCCGGATTGCGCTCGACGTCAGCGTTTACTCGCTGATCGCCGTCAGCCGCGCCGCGGCACCGCTGATGACCGAGGGCGGCAGCATCATGACCCTCACCTATTACGCGGCGGAGAAGGTGGTGCCAAAGTACAACGTGATGGCCGTCGCGAAGGCCGGCCTTGAATCGACGGTTCGTTATCTCGCGTGGAATCTCGGACCCAAAAACATCCGCGTCAACGCCATCTCTGCCGGGCCCATCAAAACTCTCGCCGCCCGCGGCGTTGGTGA
>JBATYG010000176.1:0-2192 GCA_049673945.1 Occallatibacter sp. | reverse complement strand
CACCGCCTCCCCCGCTTCGTTGCCCTCATTGCACTTACCGCCCTTGCCGCAACGGCCTCCGCGCAATGGGCTGCTCCGCCTTATCCGATCCCGGTGCACCACCACCGCGCGTTCATCTCGGGCCGTCCAAGTTCTCCGGGCTCTACAGGTTCTCCGGGCTCGGCCTCGACCGCCGGCTACTGGAGCGAGCTGAACCGCGAGCCAAGCTATCCGCCTCTCTTTTATGGAGCAACCAACCCGCTGCTGCTGACCGATGGCTCGGTGCTGATTGAAGATACCGGCTCCGGCAACTTTGCGCGCCTCATCCCCGACGAAAACGGCAGCTACATCAACGGAAGCTGGGGTGGCGTGAACGGAATGGACTTCAGTTACAACCCCAACATCCATTCCTCGGCCGTTCTCGCCGATGGGCGCGTTCTGATCGAGGGTGGCGAGTACAACGGGCAGCAGATGGGCGACATCTATCCCGTGCAGACGACCCTTGGCGCCCTCTACGATCCTGTCGCTGACGCGTGGACGCCGGTGACGCCTCCTGCAGGCTGGAGCACCCTCGGGAACGGCCCCTCGGTTATCCTCGCCGACGGCACCTACATGCAGGGCGACTGCTGCACGAACACGGTGGCGCTGCTGAATGCGAAGACGCTGACCTGGACCGCTACAGGCTCAAGCAACTCGACTGAGAACGAGCACCAGGGGTGGACGCTGCTGCCGAGCGGCCTCGTGCTCACCGTCGACGCGTACGTGGGCAACTACCAGGCGCAGGGGACCGGCTCGCAGGTTTACTTTCCTAACACCCGCTCCTGGCACAGTGCCGGCAGCACCGGCGTGCAGCTGTGGGATTCGCAGGCCTCTTGCGGCGCACCCGATCCCACATATGAAATTGGCGCAGGCATCCTGCTGCCCAGCGGCCTTGTCTTTTACGCCGGCGCCAACACCTGCCCCGGCGGCACGGGCGCCACCGCCATCTTCAATCCCTCGACATTCCGCTGGATCAAAGGGCCACCCCTGCCCAGCGGCGTGGATATGGCCAGCGGCCCCGCAGCCGTCGAGCCCAACGGAAATATCCTGCTGCTGACCAGCCCCGGCATCTACCAGGGCCCGGCCAAGTTTCTGGAGTGGAACGGCCGGTCGCTCAGCAGTGCGTCCGCCTCAGGCTTTGCGCCGGATGACTTCTCAGCGGCAGGCATGATGCTGGTGCTGCCGACCGGCCAGATTCTTCTGACCGACCTGACCCTGGACGTGGAGATTTACACGCCACCGGCGGGCTACCGGCAGGACTGGGCTCCGGTCATCCACAACATCCAGGGTGCAACGTTCCACGGCGGCACGTGGGTGCTCAACAGCGGCCAGACGTACAAGATCACCGGCATCCGCTTCAACGGGATGACGCAGGGCGCGGCGTACGGCAGCGGCGTGGAGCAATCGGCGACCAACTACCCGCTTGTCCGCATCACGAACGGCGCTACGCACCACGTTTTCTACTGCCGCACGCACGACCACAGCAGCATGGCCGTCGCCTCTCAATTTCCTGTGGCCACTTCGTTCGACGTTTCTTCGACGATTGAAACCGGTCCGGCGAAACTCGAGGTCGTCACCAATGGCATTCCGTCGCAGGCCGTCTCGGTGGAGGTTTACTAGACTCCATCTCATAAACCGGACGCAACGAATTCGCGCAGTGCTTCGACCCGCTTTGGCGTGGGCTCATCCTATTCCACACCGACGGATTGGCTATTTATGAGATGGGTTCTAGCCGCTCGACTTCGTCCTGGCCCTTCCCTCTGAGCGCAAACCAAGGGCCTAGACGGCAAGTCACGGACGGCTAGTTCCGGGACGGCTGGGTCGGCACACATCCATCTGGGCCCCTGCCTGCATCTCACCTCGTCAAGGAGAGCGTATGCTTCATCTTCTGTGGGTTGCATTTATCGGCCTGATCGTGGGAGCCCTTGCCAAGCTCTTCATGCCCGGCAAAGACCCAGGCGGTATCTGGATCACCATGGCCCTGGGCATTCTCGGTTCCGAGGTAGCTACCTGGATCGGCCGCATCATCGGGCTTTATCCGCCCGGCGCCAGCGCAGGCTTCATCATGTCCGTGCTGGGCGCGATCCTCCTCCTCGCCATCTACCACTTCATCCGAAGAAAAACCGTCACTGCCTGACGACGGTCTCGCTGGTCGCGATGCAAGTCCATGGGAC
>JBATYG010000175.1:0-7216 GCA_049673945.1 Occallatibacter sp. | reverse complement strand
GGACAAGATCTGGTGGAATGAGCAGTGGATGGGCTGGCCCGTCGGGCCCTGGTACGCCGAGTCTTCCAATGCTGAAAATGCCTGGCGCCTGCAGGGCAGGTTGATGCTCGTGGTCGGTGAGATGGACAAGAACGTCGACCCTGCCACGACTCTTCAGGTCGTCGATCGCCTCATCAAGGCGAACAAGGATTTCGACCTCCTTTTCGTTCCCGGCGGAGGACACGGCGCAGGGGGCCGTTATAGTGAGCGAAAGCTCATGGACTTCTTTGTGCGTAACCTGCTTGGCCAACCCACGCCGCAGTGGAACACCGAGCCGGATGTTCCGGCCGAGCATCCACTAAGCCGCTAATAATCAATTAGATATAGACCGTAATCCGTTGGCTGAGCATCGCTTCCGAAACGATCTTCAAATGATTCCGAATCGACGCCGTTCTTATCTCGTAATTTTTTTCTTGTCATAAATACAAAATTGAATTCATATTTCAGTACCAAGATGAATTTGTGATTGCGCTCTACGTTTCTCAGCTGTCCAGGCCGCGCTATCCCAGCATGAGAAAACGTATTCGCAGCCGAATGGCGGGAAAGAAGTGACGTTTTTAGGAGAGGATGCTATGACGCACAGAAGTTTCAGAGTGCTATGTCTGATTGCAGCATTCGCGGCGGTGATCGCGCTGGCGACATGCGCCAATGCTCAAGCTGGATCCACAGGATCGATCACCGTTATTGCGACCGATGCGACCGGCGGCGTGGTGCCCGGGGCCGCACTTGAACTCGTCGATACGGCCACCAATGACATTCGCCGCGCTATCACCCGCGAAGACGGCAGCTACACCTTCGTCAACCTTCTCACCGGCGAATACAGGCTTGGCGTCTCGCGCGCCGGATATCAATCTGCCGTCGCATCGCACATCATCGTGCACGCCGCACTCACGACCGACGTCGGCATCTCTCTTCAGGTGGGCGCCTCCTCACAGACTGTGCAGGTCAACGCCAGCACTGCGTCGCTTCTCGAAACAACATCCAACGCTATCGGAACCGTCGTCGATATCAAACAGATCGAGGATCTTCCACTCGCCGGCCGCGACCTCTCGCAGTTGGCCACCTACACCCCGGGCTACAGCGGCGACAAGGCCACCAGCACCACTGGCGCTACGGGCTCATGGAACGGTCAGCCGCTCGTCAGCCAGGGCACGAACATCGACGGCACCATCGGCTCCTCCAGCCGCATGAAGATCTTTGGCAACGCCGAGCCCGCCGTTGCTCCACGCATCGAGGGCATCTCAGAAATGACCGTCCAGACCGATCAGCTCGATCTCGATCAGGGCTTCGGTCAGGCTCTCATGCAGTCCAACTTCGTTATGCGCCGCGGGACAAACGCATTTCATGGGCGCGCCTTTAACAACTTCCGCAATGACGGCCTCAATGCCAACAGTTGGGCCAACGACGCCACTGGTCAGCGCAAAGCCAAGCAGATTTATAACGACTTCGGCGTCTCCGTTGGCGGTCCCATCCTTAAGGACAAGCTCTTCTTCTTTGGCAGCTACGCCGAGCAGTACATTCCAGGCAGCTTCACCGCAAGCAATACCTTTATCAACTCCGACGCGCAGAGTGGCAACTTCACCTACACCGGCACAGACGGCAGCACGCACACCGTGAATGTGCTTGACGTTGCACATGCCTATTCAAATGCGCTGCCCGGCACCGTCAATACCGTCATCGGCTCGCAACTCAGCGCCATCGGCTCCGCGGTGGGCTCCGGCACCGTTTCAACCGGCTCCGATCCCAACATCAACACCGTCACCTGGAACAACGCCAACACCAACACCTACTACTTCCCGGCCCTCCGTGTTGACTACAACGCGTCCGACAAGCTCCGCATGAGCCTTTCCTGGTCGATGACGTACAACACGCAGCCCGGCCAGAATGCCGCCCCATTTCCTGGCAGCAATTTCAGCGATATGACGGCCGGCAACGAGATCAAGAACTACACCACCTCCTATTCGATTGACTCGAACATCACGCCGCAGTTGATCAACCAGTTCAAGATCGGCTTTCTCTACAACATCACCAAGTTCGCGTACAACGCGAAGCCTCTCTACACGAGCGAACCCACGGTCAACTGGGCCCTGGGTCACTCGGGCCAGAACTTCCAGTTGCCCGTCACCTCCTACTACCCGGCCTTCAGCCTCAACGACGCCGTCAGCTATCTCAAGGGCAGCCACACATTAAAGTTCGGCATCACCGGCTACCATGAGCAGGATCATTACTGGAATGCACCCTCCGGTTTCCCCAACTACACCCTCGGCATTGCCGCCGGCGATCCGGCAAGCAACGCCTTCACCACTTCCGGCACCGGAGAGGGTGAATGCAGCGGCACCGGCACTCTGCCCTGTGCCAACTCCAGCGCGCTCAACGAAGCGCTTGAGCTCTATGCCACGCTCACTGGGCGCATCTCCAGCGTTGGTGGAACCAACACCTACGATTCCGCCTCGGGCACCTACTCTCAGTCCGGCTCGATCGGTTCCTACGCGCTCGATGAATCCACGCTCGCGTGGGGCT
This sequence comes from Occallatibacter sp., assembly GCA_049673945.1. Classification (GTDB taxonomy): domain Bacteria; phylum Acidobacteriota; class Terriglobia; order Terriglobales; family Acidobacteriaceae; genus Telmatobacter. The sequence continues at coordinate 4,657 of JBATYG010000175.1, read as the reverse complement.
TCTTCGCCCAGGACTCCTGGCGCGTCAAGTCGTCTCTCACGTTGAACTACGGTCTGCGCTGGGACTTCACCGGCCAAAGCGTTGACAAGACCGGCGCATACCATAACGCCGATCCCAGCTCCGTCTACGGGCCCACCGCTCCCGGCGATCTCTTCAAGCCCGGCACGCTGAATGGCAATGCCGATCCCACGCTGGTGGCGCGCGCCCGCGCTTATGATCCCTGGCACGTCACCCCGCAGCCGTCCCTTGGCTTCGCGTGGAATCCCAAGGTCTCCGACGGTCCCTTCGCACGCCTTGCCGGCGGCGACAAGCTCGTCATCCGCGGCGGCTTCAGCCTGCGCCGCTTCACTGAGCCTTATCAGTACTATTGGAACAACGTTTCCGATCAGGGCTCTTTCTTCTATCAAAGCTTTTCGCTCAGCCCCAACAACACCGGCACCAACGGCACCTTTGCTCCCGGATCGCTCTCTCTCGGAGACAGCATGCCGGGCTATTTGCTCAACCCCGCCACTTATCAGAAAGTAGCGCCGGAGTCTGAGTTCACCTTCCTCGGCAACTGTCCCGGTTGCGGCAACGGAGTCACCGGCATCGATCCGCACATTCAGCAGCCCTACAGCGAAAGCTGGAACCTGGGCGTTCAGCGTCAGTTCGGCTCGCGCGTCCTTGAGATCCGTTATGCCGGCAATCGCAACCTGCATCAGTGGATCAATAACGACACCAACGAAGTCAACATCTTCGAAAACGGATTCCTAGACGAGTTCAAGCAGGCGCAGGCAAACCTCAACGCCTATGTGCTTGCGAACCCCGGCTGCGCCAACGAAGGCACCTGCAGCTTCGCCAACAACGGCCTCGCTGGTCAGGCATCGCTGCCCATCATGAGCGCCGCCTTTGCCGGTGAGGCCTCGGGTGGACCCGGCATCGCGCTCGCCGACTACAACAACGGAACCTTTCTCAACTACCTGCAGACTGGTCAGGCAGGCGCCTTCGCCGGCGTGCTCTCCGGCATCAGTGGAACCACGTCTTACTTCTGCAATCTGGTCGGCGAGGCCTTTGCGCCGTGCGTCAACAACGCCGGCTACACCGGCGGTGCAGGCGCCGGCAAGCCCATCAACTTCTTCCAGGCCAACCCATTCGCAGCCGGATACCAAACGCAGTACATGAATGCCGGCGGTTATTCCAACTACAACTCGCTGCAGGTCGATCTGCGCCAGGGGCAGTGGGGCGGCCTTCAATATGATGCGAACTACACATGGAGCCACACCCTCGGCTTCGGTGTAAACACGAACGGCCCCGGTGGCGTCACCTGCGGCGGGTACGACGGATGGTGTGCATGGCCCGATACCTTCACGCTCCGCAACACGCGGCTAGCCTACGGTCCGGCGCAATACGACATCCGTCATACCTTCCACTTCACCGGAACCTACGATCTGCCCTTCGGCAGAGGCCGCGCGTTCCTCAACAGCAATAACCTCGCCAGCCGTCTTCTCGGCAACTGGACTCTGGGCACGATTCTCACCTTCCAGACCGGAACACCGCAGGAGCTCTCCAGCGGCAACCTCACCTTCAATGACTACGGCGACGGCGGCATCCGCCTGAGCGGCGTTTCCGTCTCCCAGTTGCAGAAGGCTATCAGCGTGCATCGCGTTCCCGGCATGACCTACGCGCTGCTCATGGACCCGAAGTATCTGCAGAGCTCCAATGGCTCAGGCGGCGCCAATCCGCAATACCTGCAGCCGAACACCACGCCCGGCACTTTTGGCAGCATCGTCTATCTCCATGGACCGCATGCTTTCTACAACGATCTCTCGGTATCCAAAGCTTTCCCCATCTTTGAAGCTGTCCGTTTCAAGCTCCAGGCCGAGGCGACCAACATGTGGAATCACCCGGTTTTCGGCAACACATCGGGTTCCTTCGGCGGGTCTCCCACATATGGTGGCGGCTATGTCCTCAACAATGGGTTCGCCACCAGTGGCGTCACCAATGACCCCCGCATCATCGAGCTGCGGGCCAACATCGAGTTCTAGACTCGCGCTGGCATTGCCCTGCCGCGTCCCAGGCTTCTCCTGAGTCGCGGCGGGCTTGCCGGGCTAAAGGTGCGCGACGCGGAGCACGCCGGTGTTTCGGCTTTCGTCGGGGCTCAGGTTCGAGACGCGCGTGTATCCTGAGGTTACGGGCATTATTGGCGAAGAAGAAGGGTCAGAGAGCAGATCGATATGGCGCCGCTAGCCTCCAGGTCTTCCAAGAGCCTCAAGAAGCGTTCCACAAAGGCTGAACACGGGACAAGCGTTGGCATCGCTGTCGAGCGCATCCGCGATTTGATCGTTCACGCCAAACTCGCACCCGGCACCTGGATTGTTGAAGGCGATTTGTGCGAGCACCTCAACATGAGCCGCACCCCGGTCCGTGGCGCTCTTTATCTCCTGCTGCGCGAAGGCTACGTCATCGAGTACCGGAACTCGAGCAAGTCCCGCATGATCGTCGCCCCCCTCACCAAGGAAGACGCCAACGAGCTCTATCCGATCATCGGGCGTCTTGAAGGGCTCTCCGGACGCCGCGCCGCTCTTCTGCCTCAGCCGGAACGCGACGAGCTCGCCGAGAAGTTGCGGCGGGTGAATGAACAGCTATCGAAGATTACGCGCGATCGTGACTCTCATGGTCCCGATATCTTCGATCTCGATCACGAATTTCATCGCCTGCTGCTCGCCGCTGGCTCCGGCCCGCGTCTTACCGCACTGCACCGCGCCATTGAGCCGCAGACAGAGCGCTATTGGCGCCTCTACGCCAGCTCCATCATCGGCGAGCTGCATCTCTCTGTGCAGGAGCATGAAGAGATCATCTCCGACCTCACCGCTGGCGACCCCGATCGCCTCGAGCGCTCTCTCTCCCGCAACTGGGAGAATGGTTGCAAACGCCTCGCCAGGGTCATCGACCTTTATGGCGAACGCGGCAACTGGTAGCCCCGGCGTCAGGCCGGGAAGGCTGTGCTGCGTGCCGCTACAGCCGGCCGCTCCGCCTGGGCGCGCTCATAGCAGGCGCGTGCCACTGCTAGTTCCGTGCCCACCACTTCCATACGGGGCGGCCGCACTCGCGCCGTGCCAATCCCTGCTTCGGCCTGGACCAGCTTGATCAGTTGGATGAACTTCGGCACCGTGTCCATCTGCAGCAGTGGCAGAAACCACCGGTACAATTCAAACGCTTCGCGCGTCTTTCCCACGCTTGCGAACTCAAACAGATCCACAGATTCGCGGGGCAGGGCATTCACCAGTCCTGCCACCCATCCCACCGCTCCTGCGGCAATCCCTTCCACAATCGCGTCGTCCACACCCACAAAAATCGCCAGCCGATCGCCCAGCAGCGCCCGAATCGCAGTCACCCTGCGCACATCCGTCGACGACTCCTTCACCGCCGTCAGATTCGCGAACTCGCTCGCCAGCTCCGCAATCTGCTCCGGCAGATAATCCGTGCCGTAGGCAACCGGATTGTTGTAGAGCATCGCGGGCAGCGGCGTCGTCCTCAGCACCGCCGCAACGTGCGCCCTGTTTTCGCGCCAGTCCCCCTTATAGACATAAGGCGGCAGAATCATCAATCCCGAGCAGCCCACCTCGCTCGCGGCGCGCGCCAATTCCACGGCCTCGGCCGTTGAAAGGGCAGAAATGGCCGATACCACCGGCGCCATCCCGCCTGCCGCCTTCACCACCGTCTTCAGCACATCCACCTTCTCGCTGAAGCTCAGCGTTGCGGCCTCGCCCAGCGAGCCAAGGCAGACCAGCCCCGTGCAGCCGTTCTCAAGCAGCCACTGTGCGTGGCGCCCCACGGTCGCGTGGTCGATGCTCAGGTCTGGATGAAAAGCTGTCGTCATTGCAGGCATAACGCCGTTCCACTTCATGTCGTCTCCTGGTGCTTCATATCGTCTCTGGGTGCAAAGTTGGTGGCCGCTCAGGCAAGCCAAAGCGGCCGGGTAAATACGGTTCGGGCGCGATCGCCGGTGCGCTGCCGGTCAGCGCGCATGCCAGCAACTCCGCCGTCGCCAGCGCCGTTGTTATGCCTAATCCTTCGTGGCCCGTTGCCAGCCACAGCGTCTCATCGCCGGGAACTGGCCCAATCAGCGGCAGCTTGTCCGGCGTAGCCGCGCGAAAGCCCGTCCACACCCGGATCACGTTCAATGCGCCGATCGCCGGCAGATACAGCTCCGTTCGGCTAAGCATTGCCGCCAGCATCTGCTGATCCACTGCTGAGTCTTCATTGCCATACTGCCGCGAGGAGCCGATCAGGATCTGCCCCGTCTGTCGCGGTTGCACGTTGAATGCTACCGAGTCCGATGCGATCGAGTGCGCGCTCTTCAAATAGCCAAGCTCCACAAGCTGATGGTGAACAAAGCCCGGATAGCGATCCGTAATCGCCAGGTGACCCTTGCGCTTTTTCACCGGCAGTCCCGGTGTGCATTGCGCCGCGTCCGCTCCCATCGCATTCACCAGCCACTTCGCGTGCAGCTGCGAGCCGTCGTCCAGCCGTGCCAGCCCATCTCCCAGTTCCACAACCCGGCCCTTGATCAGCTCCGAACCAAGACCCCGCAGTTGGTTTGCCAGATGCAGCGCGACCGCGGGCGGATAGACCACGGCATCTTCGGGCGCCAGCAGTCCGCCCGCAAGCCCGGGCC
>JBATYG010000174.1:0-4179 GCA_049673945.1 Occallatibacter sp. | reverse complement strand
GTGGAGCACGTCACCATCCTGCACGATGTACTCCTTGCCTTCAAGACGCAACGTGCCCTGGGCACGCGCCGCCGCCTCGCTGCCCGCGGAGAGAAGAGCGTCCCAGCGGATGGTTTCGGCGCGTATGAAGTGATGCTCGAGGTCAGAGTGGATTGCTCCCGCAGCCTGCGGAGCCTTGGACCCGGCAGCCACCGTCCATGCGCGGCACTCGTCTTCACCGGCGGTGAAGAAGCTGATGAGTCCCAGCAACTCGTAGCTCTTGCGGATGAGCCGCACGAGCCCGCTTTCGTGCAGTCCGTAGCTTGAGAGAAATTCGCCGGCTTCCGCCTCGTCCATCTCGGCCAGCTCGGCTTCAACCTTGCCGCAGATTGCGGTAGCGCCAGCGTTGGGGCGTTTGGCAATCTCATCGAGCTTGTAGCGGCTCACCGCGGAATCGAGATCAACCCCCAGCGTGGAACTTTCGCCGATATTAAGTGCATACAAAACCGGCTTTTGCGAGAGAAACATAAAGCCTTTGATGAGCTTCTTCTCGTCAGCCGTCATCTCAAGCTCGCGCAGCGGCTGCTCCTTTTCGAGAGCCTCCTTGGACCGTAGCAGCAGGGCCTGTTCGCGCTCGAGCTCGCCGGTGCGGCCCTTTTTCATGTCCTTCTCGACACGTTCGAGCCGCTTCTCCACCTGGGTGAGATCGCTCACCATCAGATCGAACTCGACGTTCTTCACATCGCGCAGCGGATCGACCGGGCCGACATGGGGAATTGAATCGTCTTCGAAGGCGCGCAGCACATGGATCAGCGCGTCCACGTTGCGCAGGCTGGTGAGGAACGCGGTTTCTTTAAGCGCCTCCTGCCCGATCGCGGCAACATCGACGTAATCCACACTGGCATAGGTGGTCTTCTTCGGGGAGTAGAGCGCGGAAAGCCTGTCGAGCCGTTCGTCGGGAACGCGCGCCACGCCGATGTGGGCTTCGCGCGGATTCGAGTAGCCGCGATCTTCGAGCTTCGCCTTGGTGAGGATTTTGAACAGCGAGGTCTTGCCTACCTGCGGCAGGCCGATAATGCCAGTCTTCATTTGTATTCCGTTGTTGTCCCTGCAGGATGAACTGCGCTCAGGAACCTCTTCGATGATACAGGAATCATTCCGCTTATCCCGCCAGGGGAGGGTGGTCAGAGGCGTGTGCTTTCGGCACGCGCGACAAGCACTACGGTGGCGAGCCCCAGCAGAAGAATCAGCATCTCAAGATGCTCGCTGCGATTGTGCAGCATGTTGAAGTGCGCGACGGCCGGATCACTGGTGTTGAGAATGTCGATCGCACCGCCGGCGGTCATGCGGTCGCGTTCCATCGCAGGGATGATGCCGTACTGCGAATAGACCGTGCAACCGAGCATCAGAAGGATCAGCACCATGGGCGCGAGCACGGTGCGCGGTCTGTAGATGTTCCACGCCGGCGCCAGCGCCAGCAGGGCCATCGCTACTAGCCCCGAGACGACGCCAACCCCATGCAGGATGCGCAACAGCGAGCCGATGATGGTGCCGGCAGTGTGGGTGTCTCCGGCGAGTGTGCTAAAGGTGATGGCGGCAACCACCGGGAAAAAGATCTCAGCACCGAGCCAGACGATCAGCGTGAGATAAAGCAGCGTGCGCAAAAGAGTCTTCATGGCAATCAATGTGTGTGTGATCTATCTCCCACTGACGGAAGGCCTGCCGATGAGTCGCTCGATGCGTTTTTGAATCGGCGGGTGGGTCGAGAAGAGGTTCGTGAGCATCTCGCCGGAAAGAAGAGGCTGCACGATAAAAAGATGCGCCGAACTGGGTGAGGCGACGAGCGGGACCTGCCGGCTGACGGCGGAGATCTTTTCAAGCGCGCTGGCCAGGGCGTAAGGATTGCCGGTAAGGTGCGCGCCGGTGGCGTCGGCTTCATACTCGCGCGTGCGCGAAACCCAGAGCTGGATAAGCATGGCGGCAAAAGGAGCGAGCAGCAGCATGAGGAGGCCGCCCGCGCCGCCGCGATCGCGCCGGTCGCCGCTGCCTCCGCCGCCGAAGACGCCGAACCACATCGCCGACCGGGCAAGAATGGTGATCGCCCCGGCGAGCGTGGCGGCAATGGAGCTGGTGAGGATGTCGCGGTTGCGCACATGGCCCAGCTCATGTGCCAGCACGCCCTCCAGCTCCTCGTCGGTGAGCAGGTTCAGAATGCCGTGCGTGACCGCGACAGAGGCGTGCTTCGGGTTGCGCCCGGTGGCGAAGGCGTTGGGCGATTCCGTCGGGATGACATAGATCTTCGGCATGGGTAGCCCGGCCTTGGTCGTCAGCCGCTCAACCACATCGTAGGCGCGGGGCAACTGCTCGCGCGTGACCGGCTGCGCGCGATAGACGGCGAGCGCGATCTTGTCGGAGAAGAAGTAGCTGAAGAAATTCATCGCTACCGAGATCACGAAGGCGAAAAGCGCGCCTTGGCGGCCGCCGAAGTATTCCCCTGCCAGCACCAGAAGGATGGTGAGCGTGGTTAGGAGAATCATGGTCTTGAAGGCGTTCATAGGCAACAACCCCCAGCTACCTCATTCTCTCATCTGAGATGGTGAGGCAGGGAAGTGGGGTGCAGCGATCCGGGGCCTGAAAGCCCCGGTTGCATAGTCGCTCTAGCTGGACTGCTTTTTGAGAGCGCGCTTTAACACAACTTCAAGAGCCGTCTTCGCTTCCGCATACTCCTCGGGCGAAAGCGTCCCGTTGAGCTTCTCGGTTTCGAGTGAGAAGAGCTCTTCCTTCAGCACATTCATCAGAGCCGAGCTTCTCGCCGCCGGCGTTGCATATCCGGCGTATCCAACAGCGGAAGAGGGGATAGGCTGAGCAGGAAGATATGCTCCGGCCGGCAGGCCTGCCGGTTTGCGCAGCAAGAAGGCTGCTGCGGCGGCAAGAAGCAAGCCAAGGCTGCCGAGGATCCACCATTTGTATTTGCTGAGCGGATCAGGCGTGTTGATCGGCTCGCCGATACCGCCGCCGGGCTGACCCGCTGGCGAGGCGGCCGCCTGCCCGGCTTCGTTCTGGCCCGCTCCCTGCGCTTCGCGCGGCATGGCGCCGATGCCCGACACGGTGAATTCGACTGGCTTGCCCGGAGTTGCATTGCGGGCCACGAAAGTCTGGATATTCGGGTCCTGCTGCACGGGTTGGAAGACAAGGCCCGGTCCCGCCGTAAACGACATGCCCTTCGGCAGCAGGACGCCGATGCTCTGCGTCGGCAGCGTCACCTGCGCGTGGAAGGTGAATTTGCTGCTGCCGTATGGCAGCGTGTACTCGATCTGGAAGAGCGTGTTCTTATCGCCCTCGTCGGGCTGGATGGGGAAGTTAAAGGAATAGTGGCCCTTCGTTCCGGTGGGGTCGAGCTTCACGCTGGTGGGCAGGCCGGTGGGCCGCTGTCCCACGGCTCCCACAATGGTCGCTTCCGTGGGCAGCACGATTTCGAAAGTGCGCGGGCTCCACTCGGTGCGGGGCGGCGAGCTGGTGTTATGCACAAAGTAGCGTTCGGTTACGCGGAGCAGGCCGTTGTCGCTCTCGATCTCGTAGACCGCGGCTTCGATGAAGACGCCTTCAACCTTGGCGGCCACGTCGAAGACAGGGATATCGCCGGGTGCTCCGCCCTGCGGCGCCGCGATAAAGTAGCCTGCGCCCTGGTGCGTGACGCGGATAAGGTAGGGACCGCTGCCGGGCCCGGTGATCGAGTAGCGGCCCCGCGCATCAGTGGTAGCGTGGGCTACTTCACCCATGCCGGCCTGCACATCCACCAGCACAACAGGGTCGCCGGCCACCGGCTTGCCCGTGGTCTTGTTCGTGACAGTTCCAGTGAAGTTTGCGGCATTGGCCATTGCGGCTGCAAAAAACAGGCACACAGCCGTCGCGAAAAGATGAAGTCGAATTGCTTTCATGATCTTTGAATGAAGTCCTGTTTGAGTAGGTCGTGTTTCAGGCCTGTTGCAGAAAGTCGATCTCGGCCAGTAGTTCCGCAGTTTCATTTTCGAGGAGTGTCCGCTGTGCGACAAAATCCTCTTCAGGATATTTCCCGGCGCGGAATTCGAAGTTGAGGTCGCGCAGATTTTCGTAAAGCTGCTCCTTGCGCTCCAGCAGGTGCTCGAGGCGCGTCTTCTGGTGCTGGCTGGCGAAGGAGTTCTCGGGCCAGAAGGTGTAGAC
>JBATYG010000173.1:0-4631 GCA_049673945.1 Occallatibacter sp. | reverse complement strand
GTCTGACATTGACGCATGGATTGCGGCCCGCGTGGAAAACGCACGTGGATAGGGGCAGGCATGAATCGTGCTGTGATTCGTGGAGAGAGATCGCGGCAAAAGCACAGAGGCGGCGCGTGCGGCGCTTAGATAGGTGGCCCTGGCGTAACACTGAGGGGGAGATATGGGCCACGCATTTCTCGCTTGAGGTGGAACGGGCGCGCCGTGCAGTTGGCGAGAAAGACAAGAAACTATGAGTGCGGTGAAGGCCGCCGTGGAGTTCATAGAGCGGGGCTGGCTGGTGGTCCCGCTTCACAGTCCAAAGCAAGGTAAGTGCTCTTGCCGCAAGAAAGATTGCAGCTCACCCGGCAAACATCCACGCACGGAGCACGGGCTGAAAGATGGATCAAAGAATGAGCACCAGATTGAGCAATGGTTCGTGCGCTGGCCCGATGCGAACATTGGCATTCTCACCGGGCAGGAGAGCGGCTTGCTTGTCCTGGACGTTGACGGCGAAGACGGCAAGGCGTCTTTGCAATCTCTCACGGCGGAGCATGGGAACCTGCCCAAAACGCTGTGCGCTAAAACCGGACGGACGGGTGCGGACGGCAAGCGCAAGGGCTGCCACTACTACTTTCGTCTGCCGACGGGCGCGGCGATTCGCAACAGCGCGGGCATTCTTGGCAAGGGCCTGGACATTCGGGCAGACGGCGGATACGTGGTCGCTCCCCCGTCCCTCCATCCGAGCGGGCTTCTGTACCAATGGCTGGCAGCAGGGCAGCCGCTTGCCGACGTACCCTCCTGGCTGCTGGCTAAGCTGACGGGAGCAAGGCCAGCGCCAGAAATGCAACGGACACAAGGCGAAGTGATCGCAGAGGGCGGGCGCAATCATGCCCTGGCAAGCCTTGCGGGCACCATGCGACGGCGCGCCATGGCCCTAGAAACGATCGAGGCCGCACTCATGAAGGAGAATGACGCGCGCTGCCAGCCGCCGCTGCCTGCAAGCGAAGTACGGCAGATTGCCCGGAGCGTGGCGCGCTATTCGCCCGCCGCGCCCGCGTCATTTGCAAGCTCACCAGCTCAAACCGAATCCAGTCAGCCTTGCCGACAATGGCCCGCGCCCTTGGCAGAGTCGGCATTCTGCGGCTTGGCTGGTGCGTTTGTGCGCATGGTGGGACCACACACTGAGGCTGACCCGGCGGCGCTGCTTTTTCAGTTTCATGCTGCTATGGGGTCAATCATCGGGCGCGGTCCGCATATAAGAATTGGAGCTGACAAGCACTACACAAACCTGTTCATGGTGATTGTGGGCAACTCTGCCAAAGCGCGCAAGGGCATGAGCTGGAACGAAGTTTACCGCATCTGCGAGCTGACGGACATTGCATGGGCAAAGACGAGGATTCTCTCCGGGCTTACGAGCGGTGAGGGTCTGATTCAAGCCGTGCGGGATGAAATCAAAGAGCTGGTGCCCATCAAAGAGAAAGGACGCGTTGTAGACCAGGAAGAGCAAGTGACCGATGCGGGCGAGAAAGACAAACGGCTGCTCTGTGTAGAAAGCGAGCTGGCGCAACCTTTGCAATGCGCGGCGCGGGAAGGCAGCACACTTTCTGCGGTGATTCGCCAAGCATGGGACGGCGCAGTGTTGCGCGTGCTGGCCAAAAGCGCGCGGGCAAGTTGTGCGGAGCCGCATATCTCAATCATTGGGCACATTACCAGCATCGAACTGCAAAAGCTTCTCTCCGAGTCCGACGCCGCCAACGGCTTTGCCAATCGGTTCATCTGGGTTGGCTCTGCGCGGAGCAAGCATTTGCCGTTCGGTGGGACGGTCGACCCCGACGCCGTGGCCACTCTCGGGGATCGATTGCGCGATGCGGTGAGTTTTGCCCGCACGGTGCAAGGGATGGTATGGACACCGGATGCGGCCCGAATGTGGGAAGAGATTTACCCTGTGTTGAGTGAGGGCAAGCCTGGGCTGCTTGGACTCGTGACGGCGCGCTCTGAAGCGCAAACTCTGCGGCTTGCGATGCTGTATGCGTTGCTGGATAAATCGGCGGAGATTCGCCTGGAGCACTTGCGCGCCGCCCTGGAGCTGTGGCGCTACTCTGCCGATTCTGCGGCGTACATCTTCGGGCAGGCTCTCGGAAACTCAACTGCCGATGCTATCGTTGCGCTGCTACGGACGCGGCCTGAAGGCGTGACGCGTACTGAGCTGACCAATCACTTTGACCGAAACAAGAGCAAGGCACAGTTAGATGCTGCAATCACACTGGCGCAATCGAGCGGCATGCTCCGCATTGAACGGCGCGAAACCGGGGGCCGCCCAGTAGAGGTCTTGCGCCTAGTGAGCGCGTAGGTGCGCGTCTTCCGTTTGTTCGTGTCTTTCGTTTGTTTCGAAACTATCTGCGGTCGGGTTTAAGTTCGCAACAATGCCAAGGCGTTTCGGGCGTTAGATGGAGAGCCGCTTTCGGCGGTCGTATCAGATCGTGGCAGGCGAGGCGCGGGGTAAGCGACAGCTTTCCCGCGCTTTTTGTAGGGCCTTGTCAGGCTACGCGCGACTATAGTGATCTTATTCCCGCCGCCGCTTCGGACGTTCTGGTGAAGGCTGGCCGCAACCCGGTCAACATCCATCCCGGCGGGATGCTTCCACTGCGCATCTTGGCAATGTGTTTCCTTTGGCACCAGCGGCCCGCCATGGCCTTGCTGGCACATGGACAAGGGCCTTGCTTGCCACGCTCTCTGTGGCGCGCCTGATGCCCCTTCCGTGCGTCCGATTACTAAGAAATGCTAAGGTGCGCCCGCATTGATTCGCGCGGGTTCGCGCTGTGAAATTGCGGCGGGCTTTGTTCGTCTCGTTCGTTTGTTTCGTTCCGATTGAGCCAAGCGAAGCGATACTCCAGCGAACAGAGCCGATCTGAAAGGGCACAGGGGGATAGGGGGGCAAAATCTCTACGCACCCGCAAACTTAGACCGTTACGCAATAACATTTTTCTTTCCCCAAAATGCAACATTTTTCCGAAAATAGGGCGAAGTATCACCGCGCTCCAATCCGCGCAGAGAAGGCAGCGCAATGGGCCTGGAAGTGCCTTTTGTGGGCATAATAGGCACAAAACGACACACAAAGTACCCCCTTTGTACACACAAACGGCGCACATATGCACATCTGACTTGCGCTCCGCTCTGCAAGAATTGATCTTCACACCAAAGAGGCCATGCCGCTTTCGCTCGCTGAATTCGTGACCCGCTGGAAAGCCAGCACACTGACTGAGCGCGCCGCCGCTCAATCCCACTTCATCGACCTCTGCGAAGTGCTCCACCAGCCGCACCCCGCCGCCGCCGATCAAACTGGGGACTCCTACGCCTTTGAGAAGCATGTTTCGACCGCCAAAGGCGGCAAGGGATATGCCGACGTCTGGAAGCGCGGATTTTTCGCATGGGAGTACAAGGGTAAGCACAAAGACCTGAAGACGGCGTATCTCCAGCTCAACGATTACCGCGAAGACCTGGAGAATCCGCCTTTGCTGGTGGTCTGCGATCAAAACCTCTTCGAGGTGCATACCAACTTCACCGGAACCCGCCCGAACGTCTACCGCTTCACTCTGGAAGATTTGCTCACGGGCACGCCAACTCCAAATTGCGCCCTGCCGCCCCTGGAAGTGCTCCGTGCGCTCTTCACGGACCCGGAGAAACTCCGCCCCGAGGCCGCCGCCGCCCGCGTCACAGAACAAGCCGCCGCCGAATTCTCCAAGCTCGCCGTGAGTCTTCGCCAACGTGGAGTTGATTCGGAGCGTGCCGCGCACTTCCTGATGCGTCTGCTCTTCTGCCTATTTGCAGACAGCATCGGTTTGCTTCCTGAGAATCTCTTTCGCAAAATGCTCGATCTTGAGCGAGGCCGCCCCGCGAACTTCTCTCGCAAGCTCCGCCAGCTCTTCGCCGCCATGTCCACCAGCGGAAGCAGCTTCGGGATGTATGACATTCACTACTTCAACGGCGGCCTATTCGCAGACGATGAGGTCTTCGAGCTTACTGAGGCCGATCTGGTGGCCCTTCGCGCCGCTGCTGAACTCGATTGGTCCACTGTTGAGCCTGCCATCTTTGGAACGCTCTTTGAACGCAGCCTAGACCCTTCCAAGCGCTCGCAACTCGGAGCGCATTACACCAGCAAGGAAGACATTCTTCTCATCGTTGAACCCGTCGTAATGGCTCCGCTGGAGCGGCGCTGGCAGGAAGTGAGGTCAGAGGCCGAGGAAATCGCAGCGAAGGCACAGGCGGTCAAAGGCGGGGCATACAACAAGCTCCGTGTGCAACTGCAAGACAAGCTCTTCGCCTGGGTGGAGGAACTCTCCAAGGTTCGCATCCTTGATCCGGCGTGCGGGAGCGGGAACTTCCTTTATGTGGCCCTCCGCCGGATGCTGGACTTGTGGAAGGAAGCCTATCTCTTCGCCGCCGCGCATGGCATCCCCACATTCTTACCCTTCCAGGTGACACCAGCGCAGCTCTATGGGCTGGAAACGAATGTGTACGCGCACGAGCTGGCGTCAGTGGTGGTCTGGATAGGCTATCTGCAATGGCTTAATGACAACAGCATCGGATGGCCTACTGAGCCGATTCTTCGAAAGCTCGATAACATCCAACACCGGGACGCGATTCTCACC
>JBATYG010000172.1:0-3199 GCA_049673945.1 Occallatibacter sp. | reverse complement strand
CAGCAGGATGCCCGCCATGACCTTGGCGAAGAACCATATCCACGAGGGCACCCACTGGAGCGCCGCGAGCGGAGCGGTCCAGCCGCCGAGAAACAGCGTTGTCGCGAGGCCGGAGATCGAGAGCATCGCAAGGTACTCGCCCAGGAAAAACAAGGCGAACTTAAAGCCCGAATATTCGGTGAAGTAACCCGCCACTAGCTCCGATTCGCCTTCGGGTAGATCGAAGGGCGAACGGTTTGTCTCCGCGGTTCCGGCAATGGCAAACATCACGAACGCGGCCAGCCCCCAGGGAGTAAAGACGTTCCAGTGGGCGATTCCCCAGGTGTGCTGGTTCTGAGCCTCGACGATTTTCACCAGTGAGAGAGACCCCGACATCATCACGATGACGACGCTCGACAGGAGCAACGGAACCTCGTAGCTGATCATCTGCGCCACGGCGCGCATCGCTCCCAGCAGCGAATATTTATTCCGGCTCGACCATCCGGCCATGAAGATGGAAAGCTCGGTCGAGGCGCCCACCGCGAAATAAAAGAGCAGGCTCGCATCCATATCGACGAGCACCATGTTGCGGCCTACCGGCAGCACAGCGAATCCCATGAAGACAGCGACCACGAGCACGAGCGGCGCGAGAAAATGCACGACCTTGTCTGCCCTGGCAGGCACAACGTCTTCCTTCGTCAGGGATTTGATGGCATCGGCAATTGGCTGGAGAACTCCGAACGGCCCTACGCGATTGGGTCCGATCCGGTTCTGCATGCGCCCCAGCCCTTTGCGTTCGAGCACAGTGGTGAGCGCGAAGATACTGGGAAACACCACGAGGATCGCGATGACGCCGAGCAGGACGGCGGCGACGGTGCGCCACTCTTCGGGCAGGAATCCCACCAGCCAATCGCGGAGCAGAATGAAGATCTGATCGGCTTTCTCGATCATCGCTTACTCTCCCCCGCCGCTGGGTTTTGTGTCCGACGCCGGCTCTTCCGGCTTCGCCACAGGCTTTGGCTCCGCGACTTTCGGCGCAGCGGGAGACGCAGCCGCCGGAGCCGCCGCCTTTGCTGCCGCATCGGCCGCAGCCTTGGCTGCCGCAGCCTCAGCCGCTGCCTTCGCCTTGGCTTCCACCTTGGCCTTCTCTTCGGCGAGGCGCGCATCCACTTCGGCGGCCTCCGTCGGATGAATATGGTGGTAGTACTCGTTCGATTCCGCCAGTTGCTCGCGATCGAGCAGCAGTCCGCCGAAGCGGTCGTCGGTGCTCAGCTCGAAATCCGTATTCATCTTGATGGCCTCGAAGGGGCACACCTCAACGCAGATCTGGCAGCTCATGCACACCGAGATATCGATGTCGAACCTTATCGGGTAGATCTGCGGCTTGCCTACGTAGTCCGGCTTCTTATCCTTGCTCTTCTCGATGAAGATGCACTTCGGCGGGCACTCCTTTTCGCAGATCTGGCAAGCGACACAGCGCAGCCCTTTCTCCCAGTCGGTTCCGTCGAAGACCAAAAAGGGGAAGACGCGCGCGTTCTCCGCCGTCGGTATCCGTTGCTCCGGATACTCCACGGTCGTCATGCGCTCCTTCGAGACAAAGCTGCCGGCGAAGTTCTTCGCCGTCTCGGCCAGCCCCTTCAGTATTCCCTCACCCAGCAATGCGTTCCTCCCGGAACAGTTTTCATTTTTTAGTGATCGACGGGCTCAACGAGCCGTTGGACCGCGCCGCTGACCGCTGTCGTCCTATCTGTCTACTTCGCCCAGCACAATATCGACGCTGCCGAAGATCAGCACCACGTCAGCCACGTTATTCCCCAGGCACATATCTTCGAGAATCGTCAGGTTGATCAAACTCGGCGGCCTCACCCGATAGCGATAAGGATTCGGTCCACCATCGCTGATGAGGTAAAACCCGAGCTCGCCCTTTGGCGCCTCAATGCGCCCGTAGGCTTCGCCGGGCTTGGGCCTGAAGTTGCGGATTTTCGCCTTGGGGTCCATCACCGGGCCGCCTGGAACATCCTTCAGCGCCTGCTCAAGGATCGAGATCGACTCGCGAATCTCGAGCATGCGCACCATGTAGCGGTCGTAGATATCGCCGTGATCGCCAAGGGGCACGCGGAAACTGAACCTGTCGTAGATGCCGTAATGATCGACCTTGCGAAGGTCATAGTTCACGCCCGAAGCGCGCAGCATCGGTCCCGTGACGCCGGCATTCACCGCAAGCTCTGCCGACAGAACGCCCATTCCCTGCGACCGCGCCATCACGATCTCGTTGGTCCGCAGGAACCTCTCAAACTCATCCACAAAGGCCGGCAGACCCGCCACGATCCTGCGGGCCTCCGCGAGCCACGCCGCCGACACATCGACACGGCAGCCGCCGAAGCGCATGTAGTTGCACATCATGCGCGAGCCGGTCAGATTCTCGAAGAGATCCAGGATCTTTTCGCGCTCGCGAAACGCATACATCAGCGGAGTGCCGCTTGCGCCCATCTCCTGCAGCAGAAAGCCTATCGTCGAGGCGTGATTCTGAATCCGCGTCAGCTCTGCCATGATCACGCGCAGATACTCGGCCCGCTCGGGAACCTCCTGCCCGGCCAGCTTTTCGACCGCCAGTGCGTAGGCCCAGTTATTGGTCATCGAGCAGAAGTAGTCGAGCCGGTCTGTATAGGGCATCGACCCGAGATACGTCGACTTCTCGGCGATCTTTTCGTGGTTGCGGTGCAGGTAGCCGAAGACCGGTTTCAGCCGGATCACCCGCTCGCCGTCGAGCACCACGTCCATTCTGAAAACGCCGTGCGTCGAGGGATGGTGCGGGCCCATCGCCAGCTCCAGCAACTCGCCTTCGCCGTCCGGCTCCACGTGCGGGGGCCTGTTCCAGCCCTCCTGCCGCGCAAGGCTCATCGCAATTTCACTGGTGGAAGAAGTCATTGCGCCGCCCCTTCCGCGCCGGAGGTCTGCGCTGCCTGGTGCGACTTCGCGCGCGCCAGCACCTCGTCATGCGGGGTCGGTTCGTACTCGAAGTCATCCGGATCAACGTAGTCCCGGCGCATCGGGTGATCCTTGAACTCGTCCCACATCAGGATCCGCCGTAGATCCGGGTGCCCGGTAAAGATGACTCCGTAGAGATCAAAAATCTCGCGCTCCTGAAACTCGGCCGAACGCCAGACCGGGGTCAACGAAGGCATCTCCACTTCGGTCCGGTTCACCGTCCGCATCCGGA